>CATVQN010000172.1 GCA_958346135.1 uncultured Eubacteriales bacterium
AGATCCAAAAGCTGCCGATCAATTTGATCAATCCCCTGTCTTAATTCTGACAAATCTTTCATATTTCTCCATCCTTCACTTGATTTCCAGCATATCCAAAAGTGCAATGGCAGCTCCGGCCTCAATCACCGGAACCGCCCGGTAGGCAATGCACGGATCATGCCGTCCGTGTATTGCAAATTCTGTATTTTCCATGGTTTTCAAATTCACCGTATGCTGCTTTTGAGCGATGGAAGCGGTCGGTTTTATTACCACCCGAAAAATCATCGGCATTCCGTTGGTTATGCCGCCGTTTATACCGGCATTATGGTTGGTTTTAGTCTTAATTTGTCCGTTCTCCGTATAAAAGGAGTCATTGGCCTGACTTCCCGTCATCTCGGCAAACCGAAATCCTGTACCGAACTCAATTCCCTTCACCGCCGGCACCGAGAACATCATCGATGAGATTCTGCTCTCTGCCGAGCCGAAAAACGGGTCACCCATACCGACAGGGAGGCCAATCACACCGCACTCTAGGATGCCGCCCACGGAATCTAGTTCCTTTTTCTTTTCTAAAATATACGCCTGCATGGCCCCTCCGGCCGAAATGTCCAGCGTGGGAAAAGACCTTTCCGAAAGAGTTGCCAACGTTTTTTCGTCAAGGGATACCGGGTCAAAGGGGGCATCTGCGATTTCACCCATTTTAACAATATGCGCCCCGATACGGATTCCATGGAGCGCTAAGACCTGCTTGGCAATGGCGCCCGCAAATACCAGAGGCGCAGTCAGCCTTCCGGAAAAATGCCCGCCGCCCCGGTAGTCATGGGACGCACCATATTTCATAAAGCCGGTGTAATCGGCATGTCCCGGACGAATCAGCTCCGGCGTATAGTCCTTAGAAATGGTATTGGTGTTAAAAATAATGCCCGCAAGAGGCGTTCCGGTGGTTCTGCCGTCCACAAGTCCGGAGAGGATCTGAACCTCATCTGCCTCAAACCGGGGTGTCGATAAGGTGTTTTGCCCGGGTGCCCGTCGTTTCATCTCCCGACGGACTTTTTCAAGATCAATCAGAGTCCCTGACGGAATCCCATCCATGACCACTCCGATTCCATTGCCGTGAGATTCTCCGAAAATACTAATCTTAATACGCTCGCCCCATGTGTTCATACTTCATTTCTCCCTTCCTTTTGATGCGTAATCGTCCGGTCAAATTCCAGCAAGGACTCCGGACCGGTTTGCAATCTTTGATAAACCTGAAAGAAGTCCGGATAGGATTTGGTCACCGCCTCTGCGGCACCGGTAATGGAAACCACACCCTCACATCGACAGGCCGCAATGGCCAGCGCCATTGCAATGCGGTGGTCATTCCAAGCGGAAACCGTCTCTCCGTACAGGGTTTGTTGTCCAAAAATCGTTAAGGAATCCGTTCCCTCTTCCACGGTAAGGCCAAGCCGGCTCAGCTCACTGGAAACCGCCGCCAGTCGGTCACTCTCCTTCATTCGCAGTCTTCCCGCATTGATGATACGGCTCTCGCCCTTGCAAAAGGCGCAGAGCACCGCAAGAATCGGCACCAAATCCGGAATCTCTCTGGCATCAATGACTACGCCGTGCATATTCGCCGTAGGATATGCCTGCACAGAGCCGTCAGAAAACATCTTTAGCTTTGCCCCGATTTGTGTTAAAATATCAAGGATTTTCTTGTCGCCCTGCAGGCTGTCAGGGCGAAGTCCCCGGCATCGAACATCGCAGCCCAGCGCACCCGCTGCCAAAAAGAATGCCGCCTGGGAATAGTCACCCTCCACACGGTAATTTTTTCCCTGATACCTCTGACCGCCCGGTATCTTAAAGCACCGGTAATTTTCGTTTTCCACCCGAATCCCGAAGTTTTCAAGTACTGACAAAGTAAGGTCCACATAGCCTTTCGATTCCATCTCAGTGGTAATCTCAATGGTGCTGGCTTTGGGCAGGAGCGGGAGCGCAAACAAAAGTCCCGATACAAACTGAGAGCTTACATTCCCCGGCAGTTTAAAAATCCCCGGCTTGAGCCTCCCTGCAATTCGGATAGAATCCTCATTGGTCTGATAGGAAATTCTCGCCTTGTCGAATAAATCAAAATACGGCTTTTGGGGACGTTGCATCAGCCGCCCCTTTCCGCGAAAAACCGCAGGTCTGTTTTGAAGCAGCGCAACCGGTATCAGAAAACGCAGGGTCGAACCGCTCTCCTCGCAGTCCAGAACCAGCTCATCCTCCAAGTTATCTTTCCGTCCTCTTCCAAAGAGAATCCTTCCGTTTTCGATCTCCTCCTGAAAAACTGCGCCAAGACTTCGCATACATCCAAGAGTCGCTCGGATATCCTTGGAAAGAGCAATATTTTCAATACAGCAGGGTTCCCCGGACAGGGCCGCCGCAATGATGGCTCGATGGGCCACGCTCTTAGAGGGGGGGACCTGCACGGTTCCCCGCAGCATTCTCGGCTCAATGGTGGTGATATTCATAACTTCCTCCGTTTTCTGATGTGATATACAATAAAACACGATTAGATTGAAAATTCAGACTTATCAATTTTCTCGATTTGAACCTTGCCGATTTCTTTCAATAAAATCAGGCTTATCTGACTTCCTGCACCCTTTTTATCCACGGCGATTGCCTCTTTTAACGTATCGGAGCGAAGCTCTGTATAGGTGGGGAGATGAAACTGCTGCAAAATTTTTTCCATCCGCTGACGGGTTCCCGGCCGGGTAATTCCCCGGCTTTCTCCATAGGCACAGGCCATCACCATACCAATGGCAACCGCCTCACCGTGAGTATAGGTTTGATAGTGATATTCCTTCTCAATGGCATGGCCGAAGGTATGCCCGAAGTTTAGAATCATTCTGCCGCCGGTGTCAAGCTCGTCCTGCTCTACAACCTGTCGTTTAATGTCACAACTAGTATAAACGATTTCCGGAATTTTTGCAAACAATTCTTCCCTGGTTTTGATATTCTCTAAATTTTCGAACATCTTCGCATCCCAGATAGCACCGTACTTGATGACCTCTGCCATGCCGTCCGCCAAATTTCGTACCGGCAAAGTTTCCAGACATTTCGGATCAATCAGCACCATTTTCGGCTGATAAAAGGCGCCGACTAAATTCTTTCCTCTCGGCAGGTCAATAGCCACCTTGCCGCCGACGCTGGAATCCACTTGGGCTAAAATCGTTGTGGGAATCTGTACAAAGGGAATTCCACGCAGAAGAGTTGCAGCCGCATAGCCTGCCAAATCCCCAACGACTCCGCCGCCCAGAGCAATCACCAAATCAGATCGGGTCATGCCAAACTCCAGCATCTCATCATAAAGCCAAAACAACATCGTTTCGCATTTGCTTTCCTCTCCGGCGGGAATCTGACTCACATGCACAGAAAAGCCGTCATTCTCCAGCCTGTTTCGCAGGCCATTGGCATACAAAGGGCCCACATTGGAGTCCGTCACAATCGTAATCTTTGTGCCGGAAAAAATCTGTTTGATTTGCTTTTCCGCATGCTCTAATAACCCGTTTTCAATATGAATATCATATTCCCGCCCCGGAAGGTTTACCCGCAGTGTTTTCATCTCATCACCCGCTTTTATAATTTATTGATTGTTCGGTTTATATAAAATCTCCGGCTCCTTTTCCTGCATGGTCTGCTTATTATGTGCCACCGTTTCCAAAAGCCTTCGAAGTTCTTCCGCATCCCCTTCC
>CATVQN010000173.1 GCA_958346135.1 uncultured Eubacteriales bacterium
TGATAAAAAAACGCTGCAATCTGATCCTGGTAGGACTGGTAACTGCGGTATTGCACGCATTTTTTGAAGGGCTGACCGTATATCTCTTTTTAATATTCGGACTGATGCCGGCAACCGGTTCCTCCTTTGTTTCCGCGGCATTCTATGTAACCGGGGTGGGCACATTGATTCACGATGCCATCGACTATATCATTGCCTGTCTGGTAAGCTTTGCTTTGGTAAAATCCAGAGTGATTGCTCCGATTCCGCCTATCTGGAAAAAAGCCGCATAATTTTAGATTCTGTTGCATGGACTATCGAAATGACGGGACTCTGATTTTACATACGAAAACAGGTCGCTCTGCCGCAAAGCAGAGCGACCTGTTTCTTTTTTATCCTATTTCATTAAAACTTAGGACGGGCATGATAGTGCGTATGCAAAAGTTCATGGGCTTTATGGCCGCCCGGTTCGCCCAGGAATTCATCGTATAGCCTAATCATATCCGGATTCTTATGGCTCTGGCGGATGGGGGAGTTTGCGTCCTCCGTATACAGCGCCTTCGCACGTTCCTGCTTAAGATTGATGCCCATCTGCACTCTGGAGGGCACAATCGGCTGACCGCCGCCGGTCACACAGCCGCCGGGACAGGCCATGATTTCAATGAAATCGTATTCCGCCTCACCGCTGCGGATGCTGTTGAGCAAAGCCCGTGCATTACCCAAACCATGTGCTACAGCCACCCGAACCTTCAGATCGCCAATCGGAACTACCGCTTCTTTAATGCCGTCAGTACCCCGAACCTGTTCAAAATCAATAGCCTCCAGCTCTTTGCCGCTGAGCTTCTCCGCAACGGTACGAAGTGCGGCTTCCATAACACCGCCGGTTGTGCCGAAGATTACGCCGGCGCCGCTGGCTTCCTCAAAGGGATTATCAAATTTTTCATCCGGGAGCTCGGTAAACTTGATACCGGCCTCCTTGATCATTCTCGCAAGCTCACGGGTGGAGATTACAATATCCACATCCCGCAGGCCGCTGACTTCCATTTCTTCACGGCCGCTCTCAAATTTCTTAGCGACACAGGGCATTACCGAAACATTGACAATATTCTTCGGATCAATTCCCTCTTTTTCTGCATAATAGGTCTTTAAAATCGCACCGAACATCTGATGCGGCGATTTACAGGTAGACAGATTATCCAGAAAATCCGGGAAATTATGCTCACAGAACTTGATCCAGCCGGGGCTACAGGAGGTAATCATCGGCAGCTTTCCGCCATTTTGGATTCTGGAAATCAGCTCAGCGCCCTCTTCCATGATGGTGAGATCCGCACCGGTATCGGTATCAAAGGTCCGGTCAAAGCCGAGTCTGCGCAGCGCTGCAGCCATTTTTCCGGTCACCGGTGTACCGATCGGCAGTCCAAACTCTTCGCCCAGTGCGGCACGCACTGCCGGAGCAGTCTGTACGATGACAACCTTCTCCGGGTCTGCCAATGCATCCCAAACCTGATCGGTGTTGTCCTTTTCCCGCAGTGCGCCCACAGGGCAGGCCACAATACACTGACCGCAGTTTACACAAGGAACTTCGCCGAGAGATTGGTTAAACGGCGATGCAATGGTGGTATTGAATCCACGTTCGGTAGCATCAATCACCGCTACGGTCTGGATGTTCTTACAAGCGCTGACACAACGGCGACAAAGCACGCACTTATTGTTGTCACGAATAATCGAAGGAGAAAGATCATCAATTTCATGCTCCTTCCGCTCACCCTCATAGGTAATTTGGGTCACGCCCAGCTCCTCTGACAGGGTCTGAAGCTCACAGTTTTTGTTTCTGACACAGGTCAGACACTTCCGGTCGTGATTGGAGAGCAGGAGCTCCAGTGTAACCTTGCGGGAACGCCGCACCTTCGGGGTATTGGTATATACCTCCAACCCTTCCGACACCGGGTATACACAGGCCGCCTGGAGATTTCTTGCGCCCTTAATTTCCACCACGCACATCCGGCAGGAACCGGTCTGGCTTACATCTTTCAGATAGCACAGGGTCGGAATGTCAATTCCGGCCTGGCGGGCTGCTTGCAATATGGTATAGTCAGCCGGGACGGTGATATCCTGGCCATTGATTTTCAGTGTTACATTTTCCATCTCTATCGTCCCCCTTCCTTATTTCTTCTCAATTGCGCCAAACTTACAGGTAGACATACAAGCGCCGCACTTAATACATTTTGCCGAATCAATCACAAACGGGCTCTTAATCTCACCGCTGATTGCGCCTACCGGACAGGATCTCGCACAGGCACTGCAGCCCTTACACTTATCAGGGTTGATGCTGTAGGCCAAAAGATGCTTACATACGCCGGCAGGACAGCGCTTATCACGAACATGGGCAATATACTCATCCTTGAAATAACGCAGCGTGGACAGTACAGGGTTTGGAGCCGTCTGACCCAAACCGCAGAGAGAACCCTCTTTGATGCTCAGGCAAAGCTCTTCCAAACGATCCAGATCCTCCATGGTCCCCTGGCCACGGGTAATCTTATCCAAAATCTCATAGAGACGCTTGGTACCCACACGACAAGGTGTACACTTACCGCAGGACTCGTCTACGGTAAATTCCAGGAAGAACTTGGCAATGTCCACCATACAGTTATCCTCATCCATGACAATCAGACCGCCGGAACCCATCATAGAACCGATTGCCATCAGGGAATCGTAATCAATGGGAGTATCCATCAGGCTTGCCGGAATACAGCCGCCGGAAGGACCGCCCGTCTGGGCAGCCTTAAACTTCTTGCCGTTGGGGATACCGCCGCCGATTTCTTCGATGATCTCACGCAGTGTAGTACCCATAGGAATTTCCACAAGGCCGGTATTATTGATTTTACCGCCTAGGGCAAACACCTTGGTACCGCTGCTCTTTTCGGTACCGATGCTCTTGAACCAGTCCGCACCCTTTAGGATAATCTGACAAACATTGGCGTAGGTTTCCACATTATTCAGCAAGGTCGGCTTCATCCAGAGACCCTTAACCGCCGGGAACGGAGGCCGGGGCCGGGGCTCACCACGCTTACCCTCGATAGAGGTAAGCAGAGCGGTTTCCTCACCGCATACAAACGCACCTGCGCCAAGACGGAGCTCTAAGTTAAAATTAAAGCCGGTATCTAAAATATTTTCACCAAGCAGACCGTACTCTCTCGCCTGGTCAATGGCAATTTGCAGACGCTTTACCGCAATGGGGTATTCTGCACGAATATAGATATATCCCTGGTCTGCGCCCACCGCATAGGCGGCAATTGCCATGGCTTCAATCACGCTGTGGGGATCTCCCTCCAAAATACTTCTGTCCATAAATGCACCGGGGTCACCCTCATCGGCGTTACAAGCTACAAACTTTTTATCGCCCTCCGCCTGTGCAGTAAACTGCCACTTCATACCGGTGGGGAAGCCGCCGCCACCGCGGCCGCGAAGGCCGGATGCCTTAATCTCATTGATGACATCTTCCGGCTTCATTTCGGTCAGCACCTTCGCCAGTGCCTTATAACCGTCAAATGCTATGTATTCATCAATCACTTCCGGATTGATCACACCGCAGTTACGCAGTGCGATACGCATCTGCTTCTTATAGAACTGAACCTCGTTTAAGCTCTTAATCTCATCGCTGCCTTCGTGTACGGTTTCATCGTACAAAAGCCGCTTTACAATAC
>CATVQN010000174.1 GCA_958346135.1 uncultured Eubacteriales bacterium
CATATAACATTACCTCCATTAAAATGAAATCATCTCTCAACAGAGAAAAATATATCTCTATTTTACCACAAACACACAGGAAATGATACCATTTCCCCGTATACTTAAAAAATATTTTTCGACCGCTATCCTATGCGGTAAAGCCTTGCTGCATCAATAAAAGCAGCAGGCAATGACGGCCTGCTGCTTTGCTATGTATTCTATTTGACAAAAACAGAAAACAGATAATTTTATTGCGTCCTATCTCAGTAGTTTTCTGCGCTGATTTCAAAATAGCTTTGCGGATGTGCGCATACCGGGCATATTTGAGGAGCCTTTGTTCCGACAACAATATGTCCGCAGTTGCGGCACTCCCACACCTTAACCTCGCTCTTTTCAAAAACCGCTGCCGTTTCTACATTCTTAAGAAGTGCACGATAGCGTTCTTCGTGACGCTTTTCGATGGCGGCTACCATGCGGAACTTGGCCGCCAGCTCCGGAAAGCCTTCTTCGTCTGCTGTTTTTGCAAAACCGTCATACATATCGGTCCACTCATAATTCTCACCGTCGGCAGCTGCTGCAAGGTTCTCCGCGGTATTGCCGATTCCATTTAACTCTTTCAACCACATTTTGGCATGCTCACGCTCGTTTTCAGCGGTCTTCAGGAACAAAGCCGAAATCTGCTCATATCCCTCCTTCTTTGCCACAGAAGCAAAGTAAGTATATTTGTTTCTGGCACCCGACTCACCGGAAAAAGCCGCCTCAAGATTTTTCTCGGTTTGCGTCCCGGCGTATTTGCTTTTTGTGGTAAGCGGTTCCAGATTCTCTCCGCTTGCTCCGCAGCGCGGGCAAACCGGCGTTTCCCCGTCCTTGACTCCAAAAATTTCTCCGCATAGCTTGCATTTGTACTTATTCATCTTGGTTACCTCCGTTTTTTTATAGGAATTAAAATTATTGTCAAAATTGAGATTAGGCTGACCGGCGTGCCGGATGCCGGTATATTCGGCAATCTCCCGATCTGTTGTCACAAGATTGTCCAGGCTAAGTCCGTGAACGAAATGATTTCCCGTAACTCTGGCAAAAGTTTTAAGCTCATCACGGGAAACATTTAAGAAATTCGCCACTCTCTGGGCAGCGGCATCAATATGAAGTCGTTGTCTAAGCTCAGGATTCTGCGTCGCAACTCCCACCGGACAGCTGCCGGTTCCGCAGATACGGTATTGCTGGCACGCAGCGGCAATCAGTCCTGCGCTTGCAATCGCAACAGCATCCGCACCCATGGCCAATGCCTTGGCAAAATCCGTCGACACCCGAAGTCCGCCGGTGATCACAAGGGAAATATCGGAATGAACTAAATCCAAATATTTTCTTGCACGCGAAAGTGCATAGATTGTCGGAACCGTTGTTGCTTCTCTTAAAAACAACGGACTGGATCCCGTTGCACCGCCTCTGCCATCGATCGTAATAAAATCGGGACGGGCAAATACACAATATTCCAAATCCCGCTCAAGATTGCCTGCGGCAATCTTGATACCGATTGGCCGTCCGTCCGAACGGCTGCGCAGCATATCCACCATGGCGCGCAAATCTTCCTTTGTGTTAAGCTCCGGGAACTTGCTGGGACTTTGAATGTCCTCACCCGGCTCTTTACCCCGTATCGCAGCGATTTCCTCTGTCACCTTTTCGCCCGGTAAATGACCGCCCATTCCGGGCTTTGTCCCCTGCCCAATTTTAATTTCAATGGCATCGGAGGAACGCAGATTTTCGTCTGTTACGCTGTATTGATTGGGAATATACTCAAAGATATATTTGTACGCCGCCTGCTTTTCCTCCGGCAGGATTCCGCCCTCACCGCTGCACATAGCGGTTTTTGCCATGGCCGAGCCTTTTGCAAGTGCAATTTTAACCTCTTTGGACAATGCACCAAAGGACATGTGCGATATGTAGATCGGACTTTCCAATACCATCGGTTTTTTCGCATGCTTACCAATGACTGTCACGGTGTCCACCGGCTCTTCGTCGTCCAAAGGCGGGGGATTGAGCTGCGCACCGAGCAAAAGAACGTCATCCCAGCTCGGCATCGGCATTTGGGTACTCATTGCACCGCCGATAGTTTTTCCGGTTACTGCCATTTGGTGAATCTCCTCCATATAACGCGAGGACGTATCATGCCGCGCAGTCTCCGGGTCATAATCCAGATTCCCCAAATAGGATTTCGGTACGGCTTTTTCATCCTTTTGCGTTACCGAAACCAAATTGGAAACAGGCTGCTTACAGACCGGACAGCAAGTAAGCGCAGAGATGGGCTTCCCTTCCTTGTCCTCATCATAAATTGCACCGCAGATTTTACATTTGTAAATTGCCATCATACACCACCCTTTATTCTTTATTTTTATGAATACATTCAGGACATATGCCTTCAAAAATCAGTCTGTGCCGGCTGATTTGAAAACCGGTTTCCGTTTCAACCTGTTCATCATACCGTTCGTTATAACGCAAGGGTGCATCAAACACCTTGCCGCAGCTTGTGCATACAATGTGATAATGCGCTCCGAGCCGAAAATCGTATCGGTCTGCCGAGGAAACCTTTACATTCGTAATTTCACCGTTGTCCGATAAAATCCCGAGATTGCGATAGACGGTGCCTCTGCTGATCTTGTCATCCCTGCTGCGCACATCCAAATAGATCTGGTCTGCGGTAGGATGGTCGCACCTTGCCATAACAGCATCAAAAATGATTTGGCGCTGTTTTGAATTACGTTGTTTTTTCATCCTGACCCTCCCAAATATAATAGTAGGACTTATTACTAATAATAACTCTTTTGACTGCATTTGTCAAGTAAAATTTTTAGGCATCATCTATGAGAATTTCACGCACATATCTCCTAGGGGCAGCATTGGCTAAAGAAGCGCATATACGAACGTAGCGATTCTAAAAATAACAAGCTCTGCACTCTGCCGTCAAACAGAATATAGAAACCCCATGCCGAGCAGCAAACCTGCGCCCGGCATGGGGTTAGGGCGATTTTTATTTTCTCAAGGGTAAGGGTTTCGTCTTTCTACCCTTTGATCAGAGTTTTAATCATTCTTAAACGCAACAATACAAATGTCTTTATCAGGCATAGAGCCGGTATAAAATTGATCTGCATCTTCTATGGTAATTTCTTTTTGATTGGTGAGTATCACATATTCGTGTTCTCTGGGCATATGCTGTGATGCGCCCTCTAACTTCATACAATACTGAAATGCAGCGGGATCTGTGTTTGGAACATCAATCTTTTTAAATATTTCCCAATCATCGCCAATGGGAATTTCTATTGTATTTTCCTCCATACCGATTTGATAACCTTTTGCTTCCGAAAAATTTGCCTCACCGTCATTTTTGGGTATTTCAAATCGTTCTGCACCTTTTTGAAAGCTTCCGTCCATTCCCTCTCTGCGTACCGCAAGTTCACTGTCCTCATCGGTTTCATAGTACAGCGAACCCTCGATTTTTACCATTCTGACAGGGTCTTTTTCCGTGATTGCGTTATTTTTATAATGATTATTCCTATCGACATTGACCGAACCGTCCGTTTCACCGACCAGTCCGATTCTCCTATCTTTCCCACTTGCACTGAGCAGCAGCGCACTCAATATAATACCTATCAATATCATTCTTTTCATAGGATAACCTCCTCATATTTTCATA
>CATVQN010000175.1 GCA_958346135.1 uncultured Eubacteriales bacterium
TAAAAAGTATTGAATCAGCTTCACAGGGTCTCCCTGGTCACCCTCCTGCAGGGCGGTTTTGTACTGACGGCTGACGGCTTCCAGGTCGATTCCTTCAGAGTCCAGTTCCGACAGTCGTTTTACCGTGGTGAACATATAAAAGATTTTATACCAGGTCTCTTTTCCCACAATTCCGTCTACTGTGAGATTGAAAATACGCTGGAACTCCTTAACGGCATCTTCGGTGGCAACGTCAAAAAGTCCGTCGGAGTAGGGAATCTTAGGAATAGCGGGATAATTTCGGGAGATTCGGTTCAGATACAGTTGAATTAAGGTGACATTTTCGCCGTAATCTCCGAGCCGGAGCGGCGCACCGGGATATCCCCGGGGAATATCGGCCACAGGGGCGTCCATAACCAGATTGATGTCATCGCCAAAATATTGTGTGAGAATTTCATAGGGGGTATAACCCTGATTTGCCAAATCTACCGTTCCCCATTGGGAAAGACCGCCGGGACAAACGGTTGTAGTGCCATTGCAGTATTGGGCAAATATCGGGTCAAGATTTCCTTGGCGAACGATATAGTTGTTAAAGAGACCGTCTACAATTTGACTGATATTTTCAAAGATGTCACGTCCGTGGACGTAGGATTGATCGTATTGCGTGGAATTGGTAATATCAAAGTCATACCCCTTTGAACGATAGTACTGGGTAAAAATACGATTGAGCGCATAGGTGACCTGGGCATAAATGTTGGCGCGGATTGCACTTTCCGGCCAGGTGGGATAGATTTCGCTGGAGGCCACATTTTTTATATAATTGGCAAAGGGAACTGTGACATTGGGTGCAGAGGGATCGTTTGGTGCACCTAAATGCACCGTGATGTTCTGCGGGATATAAAAGGTAGCGGGCATAAGGATACTCCTTTCTGTTGCAGAATCAAAGAACTGTCAGCTTAAAGATCGCTGGGTTCGCTTTCGGTTATAACAATATCCGGCTGCGGACCTCCGCCTTCCGGCAGCGGTTCTAAGCCTATGGGCTGGATGGAATTAACCTTGTCAAAAATCGGAACATTGATGGCATCTTCTGTGTAGTAGCCGTCGGACTCGATTTTTATATTATATGTACTATAGGGGCGAACCTTGCTGCCCGGTGCCTGTGAAAAACTGCTCTGCGGTGCAGGCAGAAACAGACGCATTGTTCGTCCGCTTTCGTCTGTATACATTTCGGAAATTACCGTTGGATTATCTCCGGAAGTGGAAACTGTCACCTTAGCACCCGGAACCGGAATGGCGCCTCTGGCAAGGGTTACCTGTACGATCAGAGAACCTTGGCCGGTGAGTTTTTCGGAATCGGTGAAAAGGCCCTCGCCGTCCATGGACATGGAAGAGGATTGACCGCCGCTTGCTGGGATGGAAGAACTTCCGTAAGGGCGGTTTAATGTATCGGTAAGGGCATCGTTAAATTTCTGATATTGTTCATTCACAACCATCGCCTCCTACAGACTATGGTATGTATGAAAGCGTGGTTGGTGCATGGCCGATTTTACATTTGTTATGAAATGGGGCAGCTGCCCTTTATTCATATTTAGTATTCATGATGCAAGGAGGAATTTATGAAAAACGAACAGAGAATTTGTGGACTGGTAATGGGAAAAAACGGCTGGGGTACGATTGCGTGCGCCGGGTGCGGACGCATTTTGGGTTACGTCGTAAAAGAGCAATATTTGAATCTCTATCTTCACTTTTTCTGTCCCTGCGGCTCAAACGGATATTTGGCCTTTGGGCATATTCCGGATCCTCAGCTACCTATCGAGGCGGCGGATCAGAATGAAAATGGAATCTATTGCACCAACTGCGGCCGGGAGTGGTTCACCGTCAGCGATGACGTAAAAGGATACTGTTTTTGGGTGCAGTGTATCTGCGGCCATGTGTTTGACCGCGGTTATATGCGAAAACGAAATCTGTATGGAGAGCTAAATTTTTAATAGGGCGGTTTACATAATATTTAGGAATTAGTGAAAATGAAATCGGAAAAGAGCGAAAATGCTGGAAAACAGCGATTTTATGGGATGTCGGAAATTGCGAACGAAAGGGTCTTGAAAAGTTATTAAAAAAGGTGCACAATATAAATATATTCTAAAATGTTGGGGGACGACAGAATGACTAATAATGACTAATTTTGACTTTCAAGATGAGGACAATCAGATGAATCATGTAGAGTACGAGGTGCTTTACCATGGGGAGGGGATTCGTCCTTACGGAGTCCGCGGAAAAATTTTTAAAGAGGGGAAATTGAATGAAACTGCGGAAGTGCGTGAGAGATTTCTGACGCGAGAGGAAGTGGAGAAGACGTTAGAAATGCTTTGTAAGTTTCAGGTAACGCCATGTACTCTGCATGATATCATTGAATGAACTACACGAGAAGAACCGTCCTGCCAAAGCCGGACGGTTCTTCCTTTTTGACAAATTAGGAAGCTGCGTAAAACGGATGCCCAGTGTCAATGAAAAAATAGTCAGAATGGCAATGGGGACAGCGTCATGCTATTATTTGTGTACAGGAAAATACTTTGACAATTTCCTCGGAATCGTGTAAAATAAAAATATGCTAAAAAGCAGGAGAGGAGCAGTGCTGATGGAACAGGAGCTAAGAGAAAGGCGGATTCTGGTCAGCGCTTGGTGCTTTGCGCTGGTTTTTTTTGCGGTATCGGTCTGGGTGCTGGTCCATTTTCGTCCGGTGACAGTGAGTTTTCTTGATATTGGCCAGGGCGATGCCTGTTTGATCCAGGCGGGACGAGGCGGAAACGTTCTGATTGACGGCGGAAACAGCCGCAGCGGCAGAACCTTAGAGGGTTACTTTCAGCTGCAAAATCTCCGTAGTTTAGATGCGGTGTTTATCTCCCATTTTCATGAGGATCATATCAATGGAATCGTAGAATTGTTAGAGTCCGGGTTTCCGATGAAAGCACTCTATATTTCTGAGTATAGTGGAGACCGTGATGCAGAGCGAAAAATTCTCGGTTTGGCAGAAAAAAGAAAGATTCCGGTATTTCGGCTCAAAACCGGGGATGAGATTACAATGGGAAAGGCGAAATATCGGGTTCTCTGGCCCGGCAGTGTATGGACTGCAAAAACACTAAATAACGCTTCCATGGTTTTGCGGATGGATTACGGAGCAGCTTCGGTGCTTTTTACCGGTGATCTCGAATCCACTGCCGCAAAGGCCATGACAGAGGAGAGCGGAGATGCCCTAAAGACGGATATACTTAAGGTTCCACATCACGGAGGAGGTTCCTCGGCACAAAAAACGCTGCTGGATACCTGTGATGCGGACTGGGCGATTATCAGTGTAGGTGCCGACAATCAGTATCGGGAGCCATCGGATGCCATGCTTGCGTTGCTGATGGATGATGAAATGGGAATATGGAGAACCGATCAGGATGGTACGGTGGTTGTGACCCTTGGAAAAGAGGGCATACGCAGGATAAGCGATATGGATAAGCGGAGGTAGACGGATGACACTGGAAGAATTGAATAAGCAGATAAAAACCGGGGCACTAAAACCAATTTATTTCTTTTACGGCGAGGAGCAATACTTAATGCGCAAGAAGCTTGCGGCGATGGAAAAGAAGCTGGTTACTCCCGGAACGGAGGCTTTTAACCGGTTTTACTTTGAAGGGA
>CATVQN010000176.1 GCA_958346135.1 uncultured Eubacteriales bacterium
CCGGTATTTCCTGCGCAGCTGCATCATGGCCGGTTTTATTCTCTAATTCCGCTGGATACCCAAAAATCAAGTTAGCATATCCATGTAAAAGCATCGACCGGATTTCTGTAAAATGATTGTAAAAAGCGTAATTTTGCTGTCACTTTCTCAAACACGACTTCTGAAATGTTTTACACAAACATGGTTTCGGATTTTACACGCCTTCGCTACAATGTAGACTCAGGAATATCAGATTCCGATTCTGAAACAGGAGGCATTTCCATGAAACGAATTGTAAGGGGCGTGTGCGGTCTGCTTTCGGCGGTTATGCTGCTTTCGACAACGGCGATGGCGGCGGACTACACGCCGGTTGTGACAAGTGATGAGCGCGTTAAGGGTTTTTATAACGTTTATAACGGTGAGAATGCGTCTTTGCAGATGGAGTTGGCTGGACGCTACAACTCCGGCGCAATGAATGCCGACGGCGGCAGTCTGGAGATTGTGCAGTTCAACGCCAGAAACGGCTTTGCCTACGCCGTCAGCGGCGTCAAAGGCGTGCTCATTGCCATTGATCTGAACGAAAACACGAGCGGCAGCACGGTTGCCGACCTCACTGCCACTGGCAAAGAATATGATCTGGAAGATATCGTCAAAGCGGAGGACTTCACCTATGGTGATATGACCTCGGTTGCAGTCTCTCCCGATGGAAAGACGCTGGCGGTGGCGATTCAGGCCGCGGACTACACACAGACCGGCGTTGTGGCGATCTTCACCTGCGGCAAAGACGGAACCCTGATCCTGCAGAATACGGTTTCTGTGGGCGTACAGCCGGATATGGTGACCTTCACCCCGGACGGCAGTAAAATTCTGACCGCCAACGAGGGCGAACCGAGAATGGGCTACAGCGCTGCCGGTGCAGTCGACCCTAAGGGTTCGGTTTCAATCATTGATACAAAAACCTTTGTAGTTGAAACGGTTGGTTTTGACAACTTCGATAGTGACGACGCGCGTCAGGCGCTGGTGGACAAAGGTATCCTCCTGAAAAAGAACACCGCTCCGTCCGTCGATCTGGAGCCGGAATACATTGCCTGCACAGACGATACTGCCTATGTCTCCTGCCAGGAGGCAAACGCCATTGCGGTGCTGGACTTGGACAATGCGCAATTTACCGGCATTTACTCGGTCGGCTTTGAAGACTATTCCAGGGTCGCAATTGATATCAACAAAAAAGACGAGACATATGCGCCGAAAACGTACGATAATTTGCTTGGTATCCGGATGCCGGACGGCATTTCCCTGTACGAGATCGGCGGCGAAACATATCTTCTCACTGCTAACGAAGGCGATGCCCGCGCATGGCCGGTTGAGACAGAGGCGGATAGCAATGAAATCAAAGACAAAGAATCTCAGGTTACCGGATTGAAGCCAGGCGGAAAGGTGACATGGTTCGATGTCGATCAGTATGATGGTCTGGAAGCTGGAACTGATTACATTTTCGGTGGTCGCTCGTTCACGCTGTTCAAGGTTACACGAAACGGACTGGAAGAGGCTTTTGACAGCGGCAGCGATTTTGAGAGAATCACAAATGAAAAGCTTCCGGAGTATTTCAACTGCTCCAACGATACGATTGAGATAGAGGATCGTTCCGGCAAGAAAGGTCCCGAGCCGGAATCCGTCGCCGTCGGCACGGTGGGCAGCAAGACCTACGCCTTCATTGCCCTCGAGCGCATCGGCGGCGTCATGGTCTACGACATTACCGCCCCGGAGAATACTGAATTTGTCAACTATATCAACTCCCGCGAGTTTAATAATAACATTCAGGGTGATGTGTCTCCCGAAGGCCTCTGCTTCATCCCTGCGGCACAGAGCAAAATCGGAAAGCCCCTGCTTAACAAGGTTTTCATAAGGATGTTTTTTAGATTTTGGATTATGCGGTATGGCATTGGATATGCTATACCGCATTTCCTTTCCAGAGAGTGACCTTTGAACGGTCAAATTCTCCGATATGATTGTAGATGATCTCAATTTCCTGTAACCGTCTGCCGCTGCTCTTATCAGGAGCATGGACGATAATCCTATCCACAAATTCATGGAGGATTTCAGGGGTCAGCTCGGTCAGGTCTGTGTACTTCTTCACAACGGCGAGAAAGCGTTTCACATCGACGCTTTTCTTTTCTTCCTTCTGAAGCTCATTCTGAATGATATCTGCCTCGGCCTGCAAGGTACGCTGCTCGTCCTCATAGCCTTTTGACATTTTCATAAAACGCTCGTCAGAAAGTTTGCCGATAATATTGTCCTCATAGATACGCTGGAAAATGGTGTCCAGTTCTCCAATCCGCTTCTGGATTTCAGCTAACCGCCTTTTCTGCTGTGCCAGTTCCCGGCTTTTTTGCTTCATGTCGGCATCCATCACCATCCGTACAAAATCGTCCTCATAGTTAGAAACATAATGGATGACTTCCCGCAGGTTTTCAAGAACGATCTTTTCCACAACTACATGACGGATATAGTGCATGGTGCATTTGGAAGTGTTGCTCCGATAATTCTCACAGAGATAATTGTGTTTCTCTACCGGTTCACCGACTCGGCGGTGGAAACTCAGCTTTCGTCCACAGTCTGCACAGTAGAGCAGCCCAGAGAACATCGGCATTTCCCCCATCCTGGTAGGACGCCGTTTGCCTGCTCGGATTTTCTGGACAATCTCAAAAGTTTCCCTGTCAATGATTGCCTCATGGGTTCCTTCAAAGACTTTCCATTGATCCGGGGTATGCTTGATTTTCTTATGGCACTTATAAGACTTGTTATGTGTCTTAAAATTTACCGTATGTCCCAGATAATCCGTTCTTTCCAAAATCGCTGCAACTGCCGGGGCGTTCCATGCAAACTTGTCTGCCGGAAGTACAGTCCGTGGCTTTCCGCCTTTCTCCAATGCGTAATAGGTAGGGCAGAGGATTTCCCGCTCCGTCAGGATATGGGCGATCTGCGTAGGACCATAGCCGCTGACGCACAGCCGGAAGATTTCCCGTACCACTTCGGCGGCTTCTTCGTCCACGATCCACTCCTTTTTGTTCTCCGGGTTCTTCATGTACCCGTAGGGAGGATGTGAACCGATGTGCTCGCCGGCCATTCCCTTTGAACGCTTCACAGCCCGGATTTTTTTGCTGGTGTCCTTCGCATACCATTCATTGATGATATTGCGGAAGGGGGTAAACTCGTTATCTTCCTGATTGCTGTCCACTCCATCGTTGACAGCGATAAAATGGACGTCATGCTCCGGGAAGAAAATTTCCGTATACATCCCCACCTGCAAATAGTCACGGCCAAGGCGGGACATATCCTTTACGATCACCCGCTTCACTTTTCCGGCCTCCACATCCGCGATCATGCTCTGGAAGCCTGCACGGTTGAACGTGGTCCCGGAAATGCCGTCATCAATATAGAACTGGATATTGGTATACCCTCTGTCCATTGCGTATTTCTTGAGGATTTTTTTCTGATTGATAATGCTGTTGCTGTCGCCCTCCTGTTTATCGTCCTGGGATAACCGGCAATAGAGCGCCGTGATTTCCTCCGGGGTCAAAACTGCAAAAGGAAAACTGTCTGCGGCAGGGCGGATGTTTGACTGTAACATTGTAACCTCCTTATCCGA
>CATVQN010000177.1 GCA_958346135.1 uncultured Eubacteriales bacterium
TTGATTTTGTAAAACAAATTTCCCGGCGTGAAAACCGGCTGGAGGGTTATCTCTATCCGGATACTTATTTGTTTTCCGCTGAGGAGACGGAACATCAGATTATCAACCGGATGCTTGAAACCTTTCAGGAGCGGGTTGTACCCGTATATACTTCATCCGGTACGTCTTACTCGCTGGATCAGATTGTGATTCTGGCGTCCATGATTGAGCGTGAGGCGGCCAGCGATGAAGAGCGACCGTTGGTTTCCTCGGTATTTTATAATCGAATTGATCGGGGAATGAAATTAGAATCCTGTGCTACGGTACAATATATTTTAAAGGAACGGAAAAAAGTGCTGAGCAATTCGGATATTGCCATTGACTCTAAATATAACACTTATATGTATCAGGGCTTGCCGGAGGGCCCCATCGCCTCTCCGGGATTGCATTCGGTGGAGGCTGCATTGCAGCCTGCTAAGACGGATTATCTGTATTTTGTGGCTGAGGCCGACGGCAGTCGGAATTTATTTTCGGAGACCTTTGATGCGCATAATCAGAAAATACAGGAGACGCAGGGAAACTAAAATTCCTTCGGAGGGAATACTGTGATAGACGACAATATCAATTATGAATACATCATCCGCTATCTGCGGGATTTACTGCCTGAGAGAAAAGGGCTTTCTAAAGAACTGGAGCAATATGCGAAAGAACACAGTGTCCCTATTTCTCAGCCAGAGACGATGAAGCTTTTGGAGGTTCTGATCCGGTTCGGTAGCGTGGAACGTGTACTGGAGATTGGCTGTGCCATTGGCTATTCGGCAATCTGTATGGCGCAGGCGGGCTGCACCCATATCGACACCATTGAGATTTCACCCGAGGCAGCGGAAATCGCAAGATCCAATTTTGAAAAAGCGGGACTCAGCGAGGTCATTACCTTGCATTTAGGGGACGCAAAAGAGCTTTTGCCGCGGATGGAAGGTACTTACGACATGATTTTTATGGATGCGGCTAAGGCCCAGTATCGAGAATTTTTTACACACTGTATGCGAATGCTAAAACCGGGAGGGCTTCTGGTTTCGGACAATGTCCTCTACAAGGGAATGACGGCGACTGACGAACTGGTACAGCGGCGCAAGATTACCATTGTTAAACGCCTGCGCGGCTATCTTGCCATGCTGTCTGATTCTGAGGAACTGGAAACCTCGGTACTTCCCATCGGTGACGGTGTGGCACTGAGCTATAAGAAATAAAATATGCATAGCAGGATTGCTGCTGTGCATAGAATGGATAGGAGAATGTGATTATGTTCCGATCATCGTATCGGCTGCGGATGCTGGCACGCAACCTGGATTTACCGCTGATTGTACTGATTGTGCTGAACGCATTGTTTGGCATGGTGATGATTTCCAGTGCAGGCGGCAGTCATTATGTGCTGATTCAGGCGGCGGCCTTTGTGCTGGGCATTGCCGGGATTGTGGCGCTGATGGTTTTAGATTATGATTACTTGGGTCAGATTTCCCGGTATTTATACGGCGCAGGACTTCTGCTGTTGGCTCTGGTGCTGATTCCCGGCCTGGGAACGGTACGGGGCGGTGCCAGAAGCTGGTTTGAATTGGGACCGGTGAACTTTCAGCCGGCAGAGCTGGTGAAAATCTTCTTCATTATTACCTTTGCCAAACAGCTGGCCGACAACGAGGAGGCTATCAATAAGCCGAGAACCTTGCTGAAGCTATTGGCGTATCTGGTGATTCCCTGTGTGCTGATTTTGCTCCAGCCGGACTTTGGTACGGTGGCGGTCTTTGTGGGCATTGCGCTGGTGATGCTGTTTCTGACCAAGCTGAGCTGGGAATATGTGGCGGGCGGACTCGGTGCGGTAGCGGCGGCCTGTCCCCTGCTCTGGTTTTTTGTTCTGCAGGATTATCAGAAAAGCCGTATCATCAGTGCTTTTCAGCCGGAACGTGATCCCAGCGGCGCCGGCTATCATGTGATTCAATCGAAAATTGCCATTGGTTCGGGACGGGTTTTTGGTACCGGACTTTACAAGGGCTCCAGCCAGGTGAACAATCTGCTGCCGGAGCGGCACACCGATTTCATCTATGCGGTGGTTTGTGAAGAATTGGGAATTGTGGGGGCCGTTTTGGTTATTCTGCTTTTGGCGCTGCTGATTTTTCGATGTATCTATATCGGCTTAAACGCCAGAAATGCTTTGGGAACTTATATCTGCGTGGGTACGGCAGCTATGCTAATATTTCAGGTGTTTGAGAATATCGGGATGTGTCTGGGACTGTTTCCCGTTACCGGAATTACCCTTCCCTTCTACAGCTACGGCGGTTCGTCTATGATTACCATTATGCTGGCGCTGGGACTGGTTCTAAGTGTCCGATATCGATGCAGAATGATCAATTTTTAGCCGGGTTGTGCGTATGGTATTATATGGATGATTTTGAAACAGGCGCTTTATGAAAGGTGAAATTATGATTCAATTTCTGATTCGAAAACTCATACCGAACTACGCTGCGGTTCACGATACCGAGGTGCGGAAAAACTATGGGGTTCTGGGCGGTGTTCTGGGTATTATCTGTAATGCTATGCTGTTTATGATAAAACTGTTTTCCGGTATTACCATTCACAGCATCGCCGTTATTTCTGATGCGTTTAACAACCTTTCGGATATGGCGGCTTCGGTAGTCTCCTTGGTAGGTGCCAAACTGAGCAGCCGCCGTCCGGACTCCGACCATCCTTACGGCCATGGCAGAGCGGAGTATATTTCCGCATTGATTCTGGCTTTTCTGATTATCTTTGTGGGAATCCAGCTGCTTCAGACTGCGGCGGATAAAATTTTTCATCCCGTGCCGGGACAAATGAGCGTGCTGTCTCTGGTTTTGCTTCTGGCATCGGTCTTGGTGAAGCTTTGGATGTGGAGCTATAACCGCTACATGGGAAAGGCAATCGACTCGGAAATTCTTTGCGCAGCGGCCAAGGACAGTCTCAATGACGTGATGGCCACGGGGGCGGTCGTTCTCTCTGCGCTGCTGGCGCCTTTTGTGCGCTTTCCCTTAGACGGAATTATGGGACTGGCGGTCTCTTTGCTGATTCTCTGGACGGGGTATGGTGTGGCAAGAGACACCATTGACCGTTTGATGGGACAAAATCCGGAGGAAGATCTTCGGGAAAAAATCGAGGCGGCGGTGCTGGGGAATGAGATTGTGCTGGGAATGCACGATTTAATGGTACATGATTATGGACCGGGACGGACGATTGCCTCGGTGCATGCCGAGGTGCCGGAGGATTTGACGCTGGTCGATTGCCATAATGTGATCGACAGTATCGAGAAACGAATTTTACAGGAATTAAATGTGGATATTGTCATTCATATGGATCCTGTTCCGGTCGGAGAGCGCAGTCTGGAAGAAAAGCTGCCCCATTAAATGGGACGGCTTTTTTCTTTCTGAAAAACTGCGTAAAATGATTTTTCGACATAAACCCTCCGGAGAGGACATTCCAATTTCGAATTATGATGAAATTTGGCGTTTTGCCTACAAACCGGATTTTTAGCGCGTTTTCTTTGGTTGATAATTTCAGGGAACAAATATTGACAACCCATTTTTCATCTTGTATAATAGAAAAAATAAGGTAAGTTTATT
>CATVQN010000178.1 GCA_958346135.1 uncultured Eubacteriales bacterium
GTGCAGAGACTTAAAACGCAGGTTAAAAGCAAATTGAAGAATATGCTGAATGGGAGATGATTATTACGGCAAATGCTTATACAGCCGGATTGACATCTGAGATGATTCGTAATGCGATAAACGGAGACATTCAAGCAGAAGAACAGATGTTTTCTCATTATGAACCCTACATCCTTAAACTGGCACAAACGCCTTTTTGCGACGAAAGCGGCAACATTAAATATCGCATTGATAAAGATATTTATATGTCATTAAAGCTGACTCTCCACGAGGTGGTCCTCAAGTTTAAGATTGGCTAAAAAAGACAGGCGGCGAACTCGGACGTTATAATTACTCAGTTTGCGGTCGGGTTCGCCATATGTCATCTTTGCAAAGCACATCGGAAGCGGTGTGCCCTGCAAAAATGATAAGTATATCATTTTATGATGTTTGAAAACTGAATAAGCCCCTTTTTGATCGTAAAACTGTACGGCTGCGAAAGCGGCAGCACACAGGATCGACGCGCCACGACCCTTTGAGAAGGTGAGCGAAAACAGCCGGATCCTGAGCCGTTCAATGGCAGGACGGTATGCGATGAAACGTGCAGTTATAATGATACTTGTGTACGCACCTTGCGGAGAACCCGGGAGAGCCTGTACGCGCTTTTGTCGTGTGCAGAGTTATGTATGCCGATGCCATCGGCTGTTAAAAAGGGGCCATATTCAAATGTAAGTTCATCTTAAAGAGAGTGAGAAAATGAAAGCTAAAGTATTATGTGTAAATGATTTAGAAATACCGGAAACGGTTTTAGTAGATGAAAATGTCAGACTTGTTTTCAGTCCGCAGGATAATCCGGATACAAAGAATATCATCTTGGATCATTTAATGTACACGTATAAAAAACGGATTGAGGCTGAGTCGTGCAGAACAAATTTGCCTGCATTATATGACTGCGCTCTCTACGCACAATATTTAGTCAGTGTTTCCCTAGAAAAACATTCGTTTGCTTCCTTGCTCCTCCTTTTTCGCAAAAAGGCACGCTCGGCTCGCCGACTCGGTTGCAAGCGCCCTCGTTACGGCTCGCTGTCGCTACTACCTTTTTGCGAGTGCACCTTCGGAGAGGGGTATCTTTATTGGCCGTCTTTTCCAAAAGAAGCGAATGAGTTAGATGCAATCTGAATTGTTTGCTTTTTTTAATGGTTTGCGGACTTTTTTCAAAAATTCATTTCGGAACAAAAAGGTAGATGCCAAGCGGTTTTGAACCGGACTTGAACCCATGACACAAGGGAATTTACGCTTTATAAATGTGTCTAAGATATGTAATTCGTTGACGGGCTGTCTTAGTAAAGCGATTTGATAAGGTCGATTGCGCTTTGCGGAACATAAGTATTTATTCCATTAAATACCGTAACACCGTCAAGCTTAACCTCACTGCCGTTAACATAGGCAATGTTTTTATTTATGGGGATTTTTATTTCATTTCCGTCTTTTGTTATAACCACAACGGGATTTTTTTCATCATCGGCGTTCCATTCAACCTCGGCACCCTTTGCTTCGGCTACGGCTCTTACCGGTACAAACAGTTTGGTTGTAACCTCCGAAAGCTGTATGCCAAAGAGCTCTGCCATATAGTCCGCAATATCTGTGTTTTCCACAACTCCGCTCAGCTTTTTGCAGCCTGATGGAGCATATACATAAAGCGGAATATCCTCGCCGGTGTGTCCATTTGTTGTCCAACCAATATTTGCTCTTTTGGAAATCATCGGACCCACAGTGTAATTCATTGAACCCGACTTGGTATTTTTGATTTCCTCAATTTCCTCCGCTGTAAGGTCTGTAATGCCGTAATACTCTGCCATAACATCAGCTATATTGCTCATATCCGCATTAAACAGCTTTTCGACGCCTTCTCCTGTTCTGGTTGCTTTTTTGAGCGGCTCAATAAATTCATCAAGTGTACGCTTGTCATAATCGTTATCAGTTGCCTTGTTTCCGATAGTCATACCGCCGTTGCCGTGGTCTGTTACGGAAATTACAACCGTGTTTCCATCTTTTTTTGCAAAGTCAAGGGCGGCTTTTACTGCGTCATCGAAAGCAAGAGTGTCGGATATAACTCCTACCGGATCATTTGCATGAGAAGCCCAGTCAACCTTTGAACCCTCCACCATAAGAAAGAAGCCTTTTTCATTTTTGCTCAAAACACGAATGGCTTTTTCTGTCATTTCCGCAAGAGAGGGCTGCTTTGACGCATCTCTGTCCATTTCATAGGAAAGATCCTTCGGAGCGAACATTCCCCAGATTTTTGAACTTGTCGTATTTTTCATTTCCTCGGGCGTGGTTATGTAATCGTAACCCATATTCTTTAATTCATCAACAAGATTTTCGCCGTCTTTTCTGCCTTCAGGCTTTAGTAATAGTCTCCAGAGCCAAGAACAACATCAATATCCTGATAAACCTCCTGTTCACTTAAATTGTCATAATTTTTTCTGCTCGGGTCGTGTGATGAAAAATCTGCAGGGGTTGCGTGCATAATTTCCGATGTAGCAATCAGTCCGGTGCTTTTGCCAAGCAGCTGTGCCGCCTCAAGAATACTTGCAACAGGTTTTCTCTTATCTGCTTCCGCAAGGGGCTTCATGCCTGGCATTGTGTTGACGTCGGGGAGAACACCCACAAAGCCGGTGTGCGACTTAAAGCCTGTTGCGTATGCCGTTCCCGACGGTGCGGAGTCGGCGATGGGTGCATCGGATGAATATGTTCTTACAAGACCGCATGCCATTTCATCAACCGCCAGCGGTTCGCCGCCCTTATACCAGCGTGCAAGCGTGGTATCTGTAACCGACTGACCGTCCGGAATCATGATAATAATATTTTTTATCTGCGGACTGTTTGGAGTAATCATATCTGACACTCCGGTATCCATAATGCCAATGTCTGACTCCGCTGATGCTGTAACTGCCGTACCTGTACCGGCAATCATTGATGCTGCCAATATAAATGATAGTATTCTTTTCATCTTTTTTGCCTCCTTCATGACATCCTTTGCCATGCTGTTTTGTATTTGTACCTTAATCGTACAATGGTATTTTAACAAGTATATGTAAACTCTGATACCGTAACAGAGTAAATTTTAAGTAAAATATATCTGATATAATACAGTTTTGTAGCGAGAATATTACTTAAAACAGAAAAATATACGATGAATCATAACAAAGCAAACAGTTTTTCCGAAATTTTGGGGAAGATTTTTTACTTATTTACATAGACTTTACCCAAACATGGTAGCAGTGTTTACATGATATGCTTATAATTAAAAATGTATCGTTATGTAAAAGGGTATAAAAGAAACAAGCGCAGCTGCTTATGTGTGAGGAGGAGCCATGAAGAAATTAAAGGAATAAAGAAAAGGACAGAAAGATTTTTATGCAAAATGTTGACTATTGCAATTTTGGTGAGTTTGTGCTACACTGCAGTTGTAAGTGTGGCTGCAGACGAATGCAAGATTGTGGATATAAATTCGAGCCTTCCGGAAAATGTTGTAAAAATGTCTTTTAGAGCAAGTAAACTGAGTGACAACGGAAATCTGACCAAAACCTCCGGGGATGAATTGTTTTACAGTGATATTC
>CATVQN010000179.1 GCA_958346135.1 uncultured Eubacteriales bacterium
AACCTGCTCCGCTGCCTCTGCTACAGACAGCTTTGTGGTAGAAAGTAATTCTGCGGCTTTTTTCATACGGGTTTCACGCAGATACACGGAGATGTTCTGTCCAAAAACTCCCCGGAAATAGTTTTTCAGGCTGGTTTCACTGATGGAAAACTGTGCAGCCAGTTCCCACGCAGGATGGTGCTGGCGCAGATCAGAAGTGATGATTTTTTCCACACGCTTTGCAATATCTACCTGTGTTTCTGTGAAGAATGTACAGGCTTGAGAAGGCGGTATTTCTTTCAGATTCTGGAGCAGCGAAAAAAGCGCCAGGGTATAGATTTTCATTTGCATAATGGAAAGCGGCACAGAGATATCCAACAAGGACCACAGTTTCTTTAGTATTTCTTCTATTTCGGGAGAAATGGCCGAGATATAAGTGCTTCCAGCCGGGCAGTAAAGCTCTCTGATTTTGTGGAAATCAATATCAAATTCCGTTTGTATCCAGGTACTTTGCTCTGCTGCGGCATCCATATCAATAAAAAACTCCATACCTTCATAAATTCGGCGGGGATAAACATATTGCTGTCTGGCAAAGCGTTCTGTCAGAGATATTTCACCGTCTTTCACATACACAAAGTTTCCGTTATTCAGAATGAGCTCACACCGCCCGGTTACGCAGTAATTTAAGAGCAGCGGGCCTGTTTCTATGGAGCCATTATCACGAAAGTCCGGAGCTGCCCATGTGGGTGAATTTATAAAAATATAGGCTAAGGTGAGTCCGGGAAACAATGGGAAAAAGGTCATAGAGCCTTTTCCATCTTTCTCTTTTAAGATGAGCTCGGCGCTATATTCACTGCGTTTTATGGATATACCGGGGACTTCAATGCTTTTCTTAATGATTTCATCTATCTTCATTTCATAACTCCTACTATTCGGTTTTTTGGCGGGTCTGCTTGAATTGGTAATTCTATTATAAAAGCAGGAACCCAGCCGGTCAACCTTAAAACTCGTTGCTGTTTGGAGCTAAAAAGACGATTGGTTGTAGAGAACTGTGTCGTACTATGGTATCTTATAGAGAGGTTAGTAAATGCTAACCAGCAAATGAATGGAGGTATTCGTTATGAATAACAAGTTACAAACAAAAGACCTGATTAACCTCGGTCTGTTCACGGTTCTTTACTTTGTCATCGGGTGCTGTGTTGCTATTCCCATTGGGTTTGTTCCGATCTTTCTTCCTGTCCTCGGAAGTCTGTGGTCGCTGATTACCGGCATCCCTTTCATGCTGTTCCTCACCAGGGTTAAGAAATTCGGCATGGTTACAATCATGGGCGTTTTGAGCGGCCTGCTGATGGGGCTTACCGGCATGGGTTTCTGGGGTGTGCCTATGGGGCTGATTTTCGGCTTGCTTGGAGACCTGATTTTGAAATCCGGCGATTATAAAAGTGCAAAGAAAAGTATTCTTGGTTATGCAGTATTCAGTCTGTGGATGGTCGGTACATACATCCCCATGTATTTTATGGTCGAGGACTCCTGGGCCAGCTTTGCCGCCAGTTTCGGTGAGGAATACGCCGATCAGGTAATGGCGGTCATGCCGATGTGGAGCATTATCCTTGTGGTTGCCGGGATTTTTGTCTTTGCCATTTTGGGCGGTCTGCTTGGAAAAGCACTCCTGAAAAAACACTTTGCGAAAGCGGGAATTGCATGATGGAGGGGGTATCCTTCTCTGCCACAACGGACAATCGCAGAGGGATTCGGCTTGATCCGCGCACGAAGTTGATTTTGCTGCTGACGGTTACTACATTGATGTTCAGCACCAGCAACGAAGGGATTATGAATTTTATAAAACCTGTGTTAAGCCTGATCCCCTTTGTGCTGATCCTGTCGGAACGCCGCTTCAAAACGGCAGGCAAGTATCTGTTTTTATATCTTGCCTGTTTTGTATTGGAACGCATAGCTCTGACGACATTAAGTGGTCTGTTGTCCTTTGTGGTTTTGGCAATTACATCCATTATGACGCGGTTTGCCCCAGGCATTATGACGGGGGCCTATCTGCTTTCTTCAACCTCAGTCAGTGAGTTTATCGGTTCTATGGAACGTATGCACCTGACAGAAAAAATTATAATTCCTATGTCTGTTATTTTTCGTTTCTTCCCCACAATCAGCGAAGAATACCAGGCAATCCGGGACGCAATGAAAATGAGAGGCATACGATTTGGTGGGAAAAACCCATTTTTAATGGTGGAATACCGTCTTGTACCGCTGATGGTGTCCGTTGTAAAAATTGGGGATGAACTTTCCGCCGCTGCACTGACGCGGGGGCTTGGCGCTCCGGTCAAACGGACCAACGTATGTCAGATTGGTTTTCATATTCAGGACATGATTGCTGTTCTGCTCTGTGCTTTATGTTTTGCGCTGTTTTTGATGGGACAGTATTTTGTTTTTTAAGGGGGTGAGCTTATGATAAAGATTGACCATATTTCATTTTCCTATGGAGAAGAAAACGAAAATACCGGGGGCGTCCGGGATATTGATCTAAATATAGAAGATGGTCAGTTTGTTGTCCTCTGCGGTGAAAGCGGGTGTGGAAAGACCACGATTACCCGCCTGATTAACGGGTTGATCCCTCATTATTATGAGGGACAGATGGCGGGAGAAGTATGGGTAAATGGGGAAAAGGTTTCCGAGCAGCCTCTTTACGATACAGCCGCAGTTGTAGGCAGTGTGTTTCAAAACCCCCGGTCCCAGTTTTTCAATGTGGATACAACCAGTGAAATTACATTTGGCTGCGAAAATCTTGGACAGCCAGAAAAAGACATCCGAGAACGGTTTGCAAAAACGGTTCGGGATTTCCGGCTGGAGAAGCTGATGGATCGTAATATCTTTCACTTATCCGGTGGAGAGAAACAAAAAATTGCCTGTGCCGGAGTATCCATTATGGAACCGGATGTTCTCGTTATGGACGAACCCTCGTCCAATTTGGATGCAGCGTCCATCCTTGATTTGAGAAAGATTCTTGCGTTCTGGAAGTCGCAGGGGAAAACAATTATTGTATCGGAACACCGGCTTTATTATCTCCGTGGTCTGGCGGATCGGTTTATTTACCTGGCAGAGGGGCAGGTGAGCCGTGATTATTCTGCGGCAGAATTTGAGCAGCTCACGGAGCAGCAGCGATCTAATATGGGACTGCGCACATTTGCTTTAGAGCGTCTCCTGCCTCCGGTTCTACCGCAGCAGGAAAAGACTGCCCTTGCGCTCCATAATTTCCGCTTTGCCTATAAAAATGAACCGGAAACCTTACATATCATGGATTGTGAAATTCCCACAAACCGAATTGTTGGGATTATTGGGAATAACGGTGCCGGTAAATCCACGTTCTCTCGCTGTTTCTGCGGCTTGGAGAAGCGCTGTGGGGAGATTGTCTGGAACGGAAGAAAATACCGTCCGAAAGACCGGCTGAGTACCTGCTATATGGTCATGCAGGAGGTAAATCATCAGCTTTTTACCGAGTCGGTTCTTGATGAAGTGCTGATTAGTATGGAGGAAGAAAATCAGGAGCGGGCAGAGGAAATCCTGAACCGGTTAGATTTGCTGGCTTTTAAGGACAGGCATCCCATGTCCCT
>CATVQN010000180.1 GCA_958346135.1 uncultured Eubacteriales bacterium
GTATTGAGGCGGAAAACCTGATTCGGATTGCTGAAAAAACGGAGATGAGCCGGGCGGTCGTGCTTGATGCCTGTGCTACCGAGATGGTAGAAAAGCTCTGTGATGCGGCAGAACTGGAAATCGCCCAAATCGCCGCTCAGGAAAACCGCGGCCTGCAGTCCCGTTTCAGCCCCGGCTACGGCGACTGCCCTCTTTCTCTGCAAAAAGAAATTGGACGTGTTTTGGACACCGCACGAAAAATCGGACTAACCATCACGGAAAACGCCCTAATGATTCCCAGAAAATCCGTTACCGCCTTTGTGGGATTTACCACCCAAATCAAAAAGAAGAAAACCAGCCCCTGTGCCACCTGTTCCATGGGCGGCCGCTGCCGGTTCCGAAAGGAGGGTACCACCTGTGGACGTTAGATCCTATCTAAAAGACAATCTGCTGATTTTCGACGGCGCCATGGGCACCATGCTCCAGGCCGCCGGACTTCCCGCCGGAGGTCTGCCGGAGATCTATAATATAGAGCACCCTGATGTGGTACAAAAAATTCATGAAAGCTATACTGCCGCCGGAGCGCAGGTCATCACTTCAAACACCTTCCAAGCCAACCGCTATAAGCTAAAGGACTGTTCCTATACGCCTGCACAGCTGATTCGTGCCGGTGTCAAGCTGGCCAAAGCCGCCGGAGCAAAATATACTGCTTTAGACATCGGTCCGCTTGGGCAGTTGATGAAGCCCATGGGAACCCTTAGCTTTAATGAGGCTTATGATGCGTTTTTAGAGCAGATTCTGGCCGGTGTCGAAGCCGGTGCGGATCTCATTTTACTGGAAACCATGTCCGATCTGTTGGAGGTCAAGGCCGGAATCCTGGCCACCAAGGAAAACTGTGACCTTCCGGTCTTTGTCACCATGACCTATCAGGAGGACGGGAGAACCTTTGTGGGCTGTGACCCGCAAAGCGCGGCCTTGACTCTATCCGGTCTTGGCGTGGATGCGCTGGGCGTGAACTGCTCCTTAGGTCCGAAGGAGCTTACGCCGGTCATTGATACCCTGCTTAACTACGCCCGGGTTCCGGTGATGGCACAACCCAACGCCGGACTTCCGAAATTTCGAAACGGCAAAACAACATATGATGTCACCCCGGAGGAATACGGTGATTTTATGGCCGTTTTGGCACAAAAGGGAGTACGGGTTCTGGGTGGCTGCTGCGGTACTACCCCGGACTATATTGCCGCAATGTCAAGACGCCTTACCGGTCTAAGTCCGAAAATCGCTAAGGTGCATCCGGTGACTGCCGTCTGCTCCGGCAGCCGTACCGTCGTGTTTGACAATGCCGTAACGGTCATCGGCGAGCGCATCAACCCAACCGGAAAAAAGGTTCTAAAAGAAAAGCTGAGAGCCCGGGACTTTGACTACATCATCGGTGAGGCCCTCACCCAGGCACAAAATATGGCCGATGTTTTAGACGTTAACTGTGGTTTGCCCGACATTGACGAAACCGCAGTTTTATGCCGAGCGGTAGAAGAAATACAGGCCGTTACCAATCTGCCTTTACAGATTGACAGCTCTGACCCTGCCGCTATCGAGGCCGCAGTACGAATCTATAACGGAAAACCCATTATTAACTCCGTAAACGGCAAGCAGGAGAGTATGGACGCTGTTTTCCCCATTGCCGCCAAATACGGCGCCGCCGTGGTGGGACTGACCCTGGATGAATCCGGTATTCCGGAAACAGCCGAAAAGCGCTGTGCCATTGCGGAGCGAATCGTGACAGAGGCCGCAAAATACCATATCCCCAAAGAGGATATTATCATTGACTGTCTGGTGCTGACTGCCTCTGCCCAGCAGGAGCTGGTACTGGAGACCTTAAAGGCCATTCGGATGGTCACTTCACTTGGTTTAAAAACCGTTCTAGGGGTGAGCAATGTCTCCTTTGGCCTTCCGGCAAGGCCGGTTCTCAACAGCACCTTTCTGGCTGCCGGATTGGGAGCAGGACTGAGTTCTGCCATCATTAACCCCATGTCTGAGCCGGTAATGCAGGTTATACACGCCTTTCGAGTACTCAACAACCAGGATCAAGATGCCGCAAATTACATTGCACGCTTTGGAAACAAGAAACCTGCCGTCAAAGCGGTTCCTGCCACAGAGCGAGAGCTGAAAGACTATATTATGGAGGGACGCCGGGAGGAAGCCCGGGTCAAAACCTCGGAGCTGTTAAAAACACAGGACGCCCTTACCATTATTGATACCCAATTTATCCCCGCTTTAGACCTGGTAGGCGATCGTTATGAAAAAGGCGAGCTGTTCCTGCCCCAGTTAATTCAGGCAGCCGAGGCTGTCAAAAGCGGCTTTGAAGTATTAAAAAGCACTGTTCCGCAGGGAAGTATGGACAAGGGAACCATTCTGCTTGCCACCGTTGCCGGAGACATCCACGACATTGGCAAGAACATCGCCAAGATGCTTTTGGAAAACTACGGTTACCGTGTGATCGACCTTGGAAAGGATGTCCCTATTGACACAGTGGTACAGACCGCCATGGAAACCGGCGTAAAGCTCATCGGGCTCTCCGCTCTGATGACCACCACGGTCACCAGTATGAAGGATACCATCACCGCACTGCGTAAGGCCGGATGTCATGCCGAAATTATGGTCGGCGGTGCGGTTCTCAATGAAGAATATGTCCGGTTTGTCGGAGCGGACCACTATGTAAAGGACGCCCGCGCGGACGTTCTGATTGCCAACCGAATTTTTGGAAAAGAGGACAAATAATGTGAAAACCCTTACCATTGGCAGTAATGACTGCGGACAGCGTCTGGATCGGTTCCTCCATAAGATGATGCCCGGTATAACAGCGGGAACTCTTTATAAGTCCCTGCGTAAAAAACGGGTGAAAATCAACGGAAAACGCATTACCGATGGCAGTATTCGCCTGGAATCCGGTGACCGGCTGGAGCTCTATTTTAACGATGAATACTTTTCAGATAAAAAGCCAACTATCCCGGAGAAATCCGCACCGAAGCTTTCGGTAGTTTACGAGGATTCCCATATCCTGGTGATGAACAAGCCCTCCGGGCTTCTCTCTCAGGGAGAAAACGGCGCTGATTCTTTAGAATCACATATGCGTGCCTATTTACTTGCCAAGGGAGATTTTCGGCCCGAAAAGGAAAACACCTTTCTCCCTTCCCTTTGTCATCGCATTGATCGAAACACCTCCGGCCTGGTAATCGGCGCAAAGGATGCGGAAAGCCTTCGGATTTTGAATCAGAAAATCCGAAATCGGGAAATCAAAAAATTCTATCTATGTGAAACAGAGGGGACTCCGACTCCCGAAATCGGAGAAATCTGCGGCTGGCTTATCAAGGATACCCAAAAACGGAAGATGCTTTTTTCAAAGGCTCCGATTCCCGGCGGCACAGCCTGTAAAACCCGGTATCGGGTTCTGCGCTCCGGCAAGACCGCACTGGTAGAAGCCGAACTCCTCACCGGAAGAACCCATCAGATTCGGGCAGGGTTTTCGTTCTTAGGCCATCCCTTGGTGGGCGATGTGAAATACGGCGCCCGGAAAAACAATGGCGATTTTCAACATCTGACCGCCTA
>CATVQN010000181.1 GCA_958346135.1 uncultured Eubacteriales bacterium
GCTCCGTTCTCTCGGCGGTAAAATGACGCAAGGCGGCTCCTTTGCCTGCAACAAGCGCTGCGCATCAAAGCCCTCGCCCAAATAACGGAACATTCCGTATAAGGTATCCCGTTCAAAAGAGAGATTGAGAAAATGAAACTCTTCCTCCTCTACACAAGCGTAGTCATGAACATCAAAATCACGAATAAATAATAAGTACCCCTCATTAAGCACATGGACACTATCGCCTATTTTATGCTTACACTTTCCCTTGACCATCAAAAAAATTTCATAATAGTTATGGTAATGCGGCCGAAAATACTCTGTGGTACTTTTTACATAGCGCATTAAAAATCCCGTCCGGCAATCCACATGATATTTGGAATCCAGCATTGTTATATATTCCATATTCATCACCTTTCTAACAATAACATAAAAAATATATCAAGTCAATAGTAGTTTCGGCATAAAATATGATTTAAGATAAAAGCATCCAAATTCACGAAAGGATGTGTATTATGAATTTTATAAAAGACAAAATCAGGGTTTCTATTGATAAACTCAACACCCTCAAGGACACCCTTTTAAAGGAACTGGAATTTGAGTTTATTCCCTGCGGCTATAAGACCCAAAATACTCCGCCGCCCCCTTCTGCCGATTGGAAAAGGTTTCAAAAGGGCAGCTGTCTTGAGGGAATTGATGACCATTTCTGGCTTCATATCACCGTTGAGTCAATTGCACAGCAAGAAAACAAAGCGTTGATTTTCAGTCTGAAAACCGGACGTGAGGGCCAGTGGGACTGCACCAATCCCCAGGGAACCGTCTATATTGACGGCAAAGCCGTCCAGGCGCTGGACGTCAATCATACTTGGCTGCCTTTGGAATTTGACCGAAGCTATGACATTTACATCTACTTCTACACCGGTATGGTGGGCGGCTATTTTCACATCATTCCACAGCTGTTTTTACGGGACATTCCGGTTAATGACCTTTATTACGATCTCAAGGTTCCCTACGACTCCATGGTTGCACTGGATGAAAAATCCTATGATTATATCAAAATCCGCGACAGCCTGGACAAGGCGCTTTTGCGCATGGACTTCAGAAACTTCTATTCGCCGGAGTTCTATGACAGCATCGCAAAAACCCGTGCCTATCTGAAAGAGGAGTTCTATGAAAAAATCTGCGGCCACAGCGACAGTATTGTAAGCTGTATCGGTCATACCCACATCGATGTGGCATGGCTCTGGACCGTTGCACAAACCAGAGAAAAGGCGGAACGCAGCTTCTCCACGGTTCTCAACCTAATGCGGCGTTATCCGGATTATAAATTTATGTCCAGTCAGCCTCAGCTCTATCAGCATGTAAAAGAGGCAAATCCTGAGCTTTATGCCGAAATCAAAAAACGGGTTGCCGAAGGCCGCTGGGAGGTGGAAGGCGCCATGTGGCTGGAGGCGGACTGTAACCTCATCAGCGGCGAAAGTATGGTTCGTCAGATTCTGCACGGCAAGAAATTTATGAAGGATGAGTTTGGCGTGGACAGCAAAATCCTTTGGCTTCCGGATGTATTCGGCTACAGTGCGGCTCTGCCCCAAGTCCTGCGCAAAAGCGGGGTAGATCGTTTCTTCACCTCCAAAATCTCCTGGAACGAAACCAACTCTATGCCCCATGACACTTTTCTTTGGAAGGGGATCGACGGCACAGAGATTTTCACCTCGTTTATTGAAAGATATGTGGGTAAGCTGGAGCCTGATTATATCCTGCACCGTACCTGGGACAACTACAAGGACAAAAGCCTGACCAACCGCACTCTGCTCACCTTTGGTTACGGCGACGGCGGCGGCGGTCCCACCCCGGAAATGCTGGAAAACTACCAACGCTTGCAGTATGGGCTTCCGGGTATGCCAAAGACCGTCATGGACACCGCTAAAAACTTCTTTGACGCGATCGAAGAGGACTTTAAAAAGAATACAGAAGAACTCCGCAATGTTCCCAAATGGGACGGCGAACTCTATCTAGAGCTTCACCGGGGAACCTATACCTCCATTGCCAAAAACAAAAGGAATAACCGCAAAAGCGAATTGCTGTACCAGGAAGCGGAAACCCTGTCGGTTGCCGATATGGTGCTGAATCAGGGCGATTATGATACGGAAACCTTCCATAAAAACCAGATCAACATTTTACTAAACCAGTTCCACGATATCATCCCCGGTTCTTCCATTAAAGAGGTCTATGAAGTAACCGATAAGGAATATGAACGGATTCTTCGAGAGGGCAGAGCGATTGCCGAAGCTAAGCTTTCCGCACTGGCAGAGAATCTCGCCACCAAGGGCGGCATATTTGTGTATAATCCGACTCCCTTTCCTCTTTCGGATTATGTGCACTGCGGAGAAAAGACCTATTACGCCGAAGAGATTCCCGCCCACGGCTATAAAGTGATTTCCGCCACTGCCGTTACCCCGGATATTTCAGTATCCGACTGCGTTTTGGAAAACGATGTCATTCGGGTTCGCTTTGATACAAAATACCAGATTATCTCTGTATATGATAAAACGGAAGAACGTGAAATCATACCCCAGGGCAGTGTTGCAAATCAGCTTGAAGTCTTTGAGGACTATCCCAGACTATACGATGCCTGGGAAATCAGCAACTATTACAAGCAAAAAATGTGGATTTGCGACGATCTCCAATCTGCAGAGCCGCTTCAGAACGGATTCCGGATTATTAGGAAATATAACAAATCCACCATTCGTCAGGATATTCTTCTTCGTCCCGGCTCTAAACGCATTGATTTTGTGACAGAGATCGACTGGCACGAGGATCATGTCCTTTTGAAAACCGCATTTCCTTTGGATATCCGGACACTTCGCGCTACATATGATATTCAGTTTGGAAACGTGGATCGTCCGACGCATCAAAATACTCCGTGGGATGCGGCCAAATTTGAGGTCTGCGGCCACAAGTGGGCTGACCTCTCGGAAACCGGATACGGTGTAAGCCTGCTAAACGATTGCAAGTACGGTTACAGCGCCGAGGAGAACGTATTGACTCTCTCTCTGCTCAAATGTGCTACCTATCCCAATCCCGATGCCGACAGAGGCCTTCATAGCTTTACCTATTCCCTCTATCCGCACACAGGTGATTTTCGGGAAGGACATACCGTACAGGAAAGCTATCTCCTCAATATGCCTATGGAGAGCAGAAAAGTGGAAGCCGCAAACGGAAATCTTCCGGAGGAATTTGCCTTTGTTTCCTGTGACTGCGAAAATATCTGCATAGAAACCATCAAAAAAGCCGAAGAAGATGACAGTATTATTGTCAGATTTTTTGACTGCTACAATAAAAAATCTCACCCCACACTGGACTTTGGTTTCGATTTTAAAAAGGCCTACCTCTGCAATCTGCTTGAAGAAAACCAACAGGAGCTTGCGGTAAATGGCAGAAGCATCACTCTTCCGACAAAGAACTTTGAAATTGTAACCTTAAAACTGATTCGGGCATAAATCTTTAAGACAAACTTTGACAGCAAAGCAGCAAGTCCTCCCGCAGCATGAATTTCTTCGCTGCAGGAGGACTATTATGCAT
>CATVQN010000182.1 GCA_958346135.1 uncultured Eubacteriales bacterium
CAGAACCGGCATATCCACCAGCTCAATTTTCGCACCAAACCGAGCCGACAGCTCCTCCCGCTTCTGTTTGAACCGCTGCATAGAAATGCCCTGCCGATTCACCGCGGCAACCATACAGCTGCCGAAAATCCGCTCCGGCTCTCGCCAGCAGTCCATATAATCCAATGAATCCGCACCTACGATAAACACAAACTCCGTATCCGGATTTTGCCGGTTAAGGGTCGCAAGCGTGCGATAGGTATAGCTGTTTTCACCACTTTCGGCTTCTATAGAGTTAACCCGAAATTTGGGATTACCCGCCACTGCTAGCTGAACCATTGCAAGCCGCATCTTGGGCGGCGAAATTTCACCGGGATCCTTATAGCAAACACCGCCGGTAGGCAGAAACCAAACCTCGTCTAATTTCAGTTCCTCCCGAACCCGCTCTGCCATGGTCAAGTGTCCGATATGGGGGGGATCGAAGGTCCCCCCCATAATTCCTATTTTTTTATTCATGCTCAATAAAACAGCGCTCCGGTTACACCCTCATCCATCAGCTTCATTCGGCTGCCCTTCTCATTGGAGTAATACAGCTGGCCGCCGGCATTTTCTTCACCGCTCTTTTTCAGCAGGAGAATACGTCCGTCCTTTTTGAGGCCGTAGGAGGTGACCGCAGTATCGATCTCCCGAATCCGGCCTTTTGTGCTGACGCACTCAATGGTACCGGAATTGATCGGTGCAGACTGTACATCCCTTGCATAAACCATGATTTCACCTGCACCGTCATAGGTATATGCCCCTGCACAAACCTCTTCGGTTAAGGTCACGGTATTGGAGTTGGTATAGGCCGCAAGGCTTACAGTCCCTAAATCCTTGTTATAGTTAGAGGCAAACCGTACCACAGCACCGTCGGCAGAAACATCACAGCCATAGGCATCATCGGAAATGCGCTTTTCGGTACCCACATAGCCGTTAATGATACTCATGGTAATCAGTGCACCCTTACCTTCATCCTCGTTATAGCCGCTGATATAAGCCACCCGCGAAAAATCTTCACTGACATCAAACTGGATACGGTTCTGGGCGCTTTCCTTTACGGTAGTCACAGCGTTTGCCACCTTTTGAGAAGAATTCTCGCCGGAGGCCACCATGTAATAATCACTCTTTTCAGTTTCTGCGTAGGTCTTCGTGTAAATGACCGCTCCCTCATCCTTGCGGACACGGACAATCTTGGTAACCTCGTCCGCCATGGTATTGACCGTACCGACCGCCAAATCAAGGTAGCTTATGGTCTGGAAGTTATCATGATAGTTACTATAGGCATAAACCGCCTCGTTCCTGCTCAGCAGCACCGGAGGCAAAAAAGCCTTTTCCGCCCGCAGCGCAGGAGCATCGCCCTCCTTTAAGGAGTAAAGATTATAGGTTCCCGTCTTGGTATCGTAATCCTTGGCATAGAGATAAATATCACTCTTCGGTGTGGATCCGAACACAAAGGCTGCTTTCTCATCAAGCATCCGGCTCTCCTGGGAAGCATCCTTGCCGAAATCTCTCAGACACAAATCACCGGTGTTTACAATCGGGTTAAAGTTCTTGATATACAACGCCCTCTGCCCATTTTGGGAGAACACAAAATTATCGCTGCAAATATCCTGTGACACGGAAATCGGCTCTTTTAGATCGGGATTCCAATAGCACAATTCACCGTGATAGCCGTTATCATCGGTATTTCTCAGATAAAGCACCGATTTGCCGTCTTTGGCAATGACCAGTTTATAGTAAACAGAAATGGAAACCAAAGTCCGACTCTTTCGCGAATCGTTTTGGCAATAGATCAAATCCCCCCGTCCGGTATTCATATCCATATTCTCCATGAAGAATGTGTACATACCGTCCTCCGAAACATGGATCAGCTGTTTTTCCACCGGTGTTTCCTTCTTATATGCCTTGGGATCTTCAACCTTTTTTTCTTGGTTCTTGTTCTTCGAGGATGCCGACGTTGCCGTTGCCGTAGGTGCAGGCGCAGCCTGTGTGGCAATCAGTTTTTCACTGAGCTGCTGCGGCTTTTTCTCATAGAACATATAAAGCTGATTTTCCTTGGTATAAATGGTAGGATAGCGCACATCACCGTCCATCATACCGGCAAACAGGTTGATCGTCCCGATAATCACCGCAATCACCACGGCTGCCACAGCGGCGCCAATGATAAATCTGCGATTTTTCTGAGCATCCTGCTCAGAACGGGTACGTCTGGGCTTTGCTGCCCGCAATGCAGCAGCCTTTTCCCGGCTGCTGCGGCTCATCCGCTCCACATGGGTGCGATGACCGCTGCTGCGGCCATGATGCTTTCCCTGGTTCCGGCGTTCCCTGCGCAGAGCAGCGCGCTGTGCTGCCTCCTCCATCTCCTCAATGGTACGCTGATGATGCTCCGGATGCCTTTCTTCGGGATTTTCCTCTTTCTCCGCCGCAAGGATATCGCTTGGAAGTTCCTTTCCGATTCCCAGATCCATATCTGCGATGGCCTGACGAATCTCACCGGCATCTTTAAAGGTCAAGGTATACTGCAGGTCAAAGTCATAGCTGTCCTTATCCGGATCAATCGCCGAAAAACGTCTTGTGTCCTGATTGGTAAAATCCTGTTTCTCCGCTTTGTTACCCTCTCCGCCGCCGAGATTTTCCGCAACGGGAGTTTGACAGAACGGACAGACGGTTTCCTTATCGGATATGTTTTTTTGGCATTTCGGACATTTCATGAGTGATCACTGCCTTTCTCACTTTGGTATAAACTTCAGTTTGATTATAATCTGCTCAATTATATCTAGTATAACATATTTTCTTCGGGATTACAACTATGTTTTCACAAGTTTTCGTTTTTTTTGAGTTTCTCAACCAAAATCTTTTCTTTTTCGCTGAGTCGAGCCTTAGAAAGCAGCCCCCGCCTTTTTTTCAGGGTTGTCCGAATGGCCATCTCCCGTTTCCATATCTCAATGTTTTTGTGGTGACCGCTCAGCAGAATCTCCGGAACAGCACGTCCGTGCCAAACCTCCGGCCTGGTGTACTGAGGATATTCCAAAAGCCCTGAAAAATGAGACTCCTCTGAAAACGCCTGCTCGCTTTTCAAAACACCGGGAATCAGCCGCGCGGTGGCGTCTACCACTGCCATAGCCGCTACCTCGCCGCCGGTCAGCACAAAATCCCCAAGGGAAATTTCCATATCCACCAGCTCGTCCAAAACCCGCTGATCGACCCCTTCATAATGGCCGCAAAGCAAAATTACATGCTTCTCCTTAGCAAGACGCTTTGCGGTTCCCTGACGAAAAGGCTTGCCCTGGGGGGAAAGATAGATGGTTTTCGGCTTGTAATCCAAACCCTGGCAAACGCTTTGGTGGGCAAGAAAAATAGGTTCTGCCTGCATCACCATCCCCGCACCGCCGCCGTAAGGATAGTCATCCACCTGACGATGCTTGTTATAGGCAAAGTCCCGAATCTGGATATAGTTTAGCTCCAAAATCCCCTTCTTTTTGGCCCGTCCAATGATGCTGTTGTCCAGCACAGCCTCAAACATCTCCGGAAACAGAGTCAAA
>CATVQN010000183.1 GCA_958346135.1 uncultured Eubacteriales bacterium
CCCTTGAGCAGGTGCTCCTCGACGATCTCTTTCACATCGCTGACCTGAACACGGCTGTAAAAAGCCCCCTCCGGGTACACAATCATAATCGGACCTAAGGCACAAAGGCCGAAGCATCCGGTCTTAACCACTTTAATCTCGTTTTCCAGCCCATTTGCCTTGAGCTGGGCTTCCATCTCTTTCATAATCTGCTCACTTCCTGAGGAGGTACAACCGGTACCACCGCAAATCAGGACGTGTCCTCTGGCTAACTCCATCTTTTTCCATCCTTTCCGGGTCAGATATCAGGGAACAAAATCCCATATTTCTCTTTTTCCCTTTATCTCTTATTCAGCCGCACCAATGGTATATTCGGTAACGGGATTGCCGTTTACAATATGCTCGTTCACCACACGAACTGCCTTTTCCGGCGTCATCTTTACATAGGTAACTTTTTCCTGATTCGGCACCAGAACCTCCACAATAGGCTCAAGTCTGCACATTCCGATACACCCGGTCTGGGTTACGGTCACATGCTCTAAGCCACGCTTTGCCGCCTCCTCTAAAAAGGCCTGCATCACCGGCCGTGCGCCGGCTGCAATTCCGCAGGTTGCCATGCCGACAACCACACGAACGCCGTTTTCATCCTTTCGCAGGGTAACCTGCTCCAGCGTCTTTTTTCTGATTGCTTCCAAATCTGCTAACGTTTTCATGTTTTCTACTCCTTTCGGCTACTTTTCTTCCTTTTCATACAGAGCCGTTTCATTTTCCTTTAAATATTCCGACAGCCAGAGCGTCACAGCGGGCTCCTGAAACGAAACACCGCCAAGCAGCTCCCGCATCTTTTGGGTTTCAATGGTATATTCCCGCTCCTCTACCTTATGCCGATAGATAAAATCAACCGTTTCATAAGAGGTAATCAACCCCAGCATAGTACCTGCCATGTCACCCAGGGGCTGACGGTCGATATGGCTGTAGCCAAACCTTGCACGGATTGTCGTGCCGACTCCCTCTTTCGAGGAAAGGGTAATACCGCCTCCGGTTTGCTCTGCCGCAGCCTTCAGCAGCGGAATTCCCAGCCCCACCTTACGGGTAGTCCGGCTGGTGGTAAAGGGATCCATGACCGCTTCTGCCAATTCCGGCGGCATTCCGCAGCCGTTATCGGTAACTTCAAATTCCAGAACATCTCTTGCGGTATCTTCAATCAGGCTAAGCCGGATCAACGTTGCCCCCGCCGCAATGGAGTTCTGTATAATATCAAGAATATGTAAGGATAATTCTTTCATGACCGATTCCTTCGCTCTCTGTTTCCGGTTTCAGATAATTAAAAGAAACTATTCATACTTCTTGAGAATATCCGCAACCTGATCCACCACGAGACGACCGTACACATCATCGTTTACCGTCATAACCGGTGCAAGGCCGCAGGCGCCGATACAACGGGTCGCATCCAGGGAGAACTTTCCGTCTGGGGTACATTCGCCCACGTCAATGTTCAAAATCTCCTTCACCTTGTTCAAAATGTCGCCGCTGCCCTTTACATAACAAGCGGTTCCGAGACAAACCCCAATCTGATAACGACCCTTGGGATTCAACGAGAACTGGGCATAAAAGGTCACAATACCGTAAAGCTCCGCCAAAGGTACGTCCAGTCCCTCAGAGATCATCTCCTGAACCTCTATCGGAAGGTATCCGTAAATCTCCTGCGCCTCGTGAAGAACGGGAATAGCCGCACCCTTTTGTCCCTTGTGCGCCTCAATCACCTTCTTGAGCTGCTCCTCCTGCTCCGGCGTTCCCTGGAAGGGAAGCGTATTTTGTTTCATAGATTCCTACCTCCTAAAATATACATTCGACATCCAATGCCACATTTTTTCTTTGTTTATTTTTTGTCAATATCTTGACAACTTTTTTATTATACCATGTGTGCGCACAAAAAACCAGAAAAAAATCTATTTTTTCTTTGTGAGTTTCTCCAAAATTTCCGCCGTGGTTTTGGCATTTATGTCCATATATTGCTCCGGTTCGGCAATATCCCCCAAATAATGTGCATCTGAACTGGTTATAATTTCCATATCAGAATACTCCGTCTGCCAGCGTTCCCGGTTTGCCGCCGTGATTTCTACCGCACCGGCACACAGCTCCGGCGGCAGAAATCCCAGATTTGATATAACACTGTAGCTGCTTCGGTCAATATGTGCCGGAACCGGCACCCCGCCGAAGCGCCGAATTTCGTCAAACACCTGATTCAGTGCCAAAGAGGTTGCCGTCACCAGTAAATACTCCTCCTGACCCACAATTTCATCCCGGGCATCCAAATAGAGCTGTCTTCCGAAAATTTCGGGTCGGTTTTTCACCAAGGTCCGATGTGCCTTCACCGTATTCCACATGGCCTCCGCCCGGTCTATGGTGGGAAAATATCCTAAAACATGGATTTCCTCTGCCGTTTCAATCTCCATCCCAGGCACCACCAGCAGCCGGTCTCCCGCTGCCTCCGTCACCGCACGGAGATTGCCGCAGGAATTGTGGTCGGTGACCGCAATAACGTCCAAGCCTTTCAGCTTTGCCATATTGACAATGTTATTGGGCGTCATGTCTTCATCACCGCAAGGGGACAGCGCAGAGTGAATGTGCAGATCATAAAACACCCTCATATACCCAGCGCTCCCAAACGCAGCGCCAGCGTATAGGCAGAGTCCTCAGACAGTAAAATGGGAATTTCCTCTGTCTCAGCCTTTGCCGCCGCATTGGCGTCGGGAACACAGCCGTCTGCCAGAATCACACAGCCCGCCTCCTTTAAAGCCGCAACCGCCACCACATTGAGGTTGGTTTGAATGGTAATCCAGACATTATTCTCCTCCAGTCTTGCCATCGCAAGGCTCATTAAATCACCGATATAGCACCCCGATACCTCTTTTTCCAAATCACCGCTTACCGCCGCTGTCAATTCCAGTCTTTCAGCAAGCTCCGCTACCTTCATCCGTCATTTCTCCTTCCTTTCACCGTCACGGTTTCTGATTTTCCTCCACATGCTGTAAAAGCTCACGCAGCTTTTCCCGCATCACAAAGATGCAATCGGTCTCCTGGGCATGGCCACGCACAATGTCCTCCGCAAGCGCTCGGCAGCTGGGTGAGCCGCAGGAGCCGCAGTCCAGTCCCGGAAAATGCCCGGATATTTCCTCAATCTGCATAGCCATCTGCATGGCAGTTTCCAAATTGCGGTTCAGCTCCATCACCGGCCGATAGACCGGCGCCCCTTCCCAAATGCGTTCGATTTCCTCAGAAAACCCTTCCCGGCATTCCGGCATCTTCCGGCAAATCCGCTCAATCCGGGAACGGGCAACAAAGCTGTTCTCCGCCGTCAGCGGGCCACCCACACAGCCGCCGGGACAGGCCAGCGCCTCTACATATTCAATATCGGTCAGCTTATCGTCTTCAATATCCTCCAACACCTGAATCACGTTATGAATTCCATCCACAGAAATTCGGCGAAGGGCACGGCTGCCCTCGGCCTCACCGCCACTGGTGGCCCAAAGCGCACCCAAGCTTCCGGCCTTGGACAGATGCCGAATCTCTTTGACA
>CATVQN010000184.1 GCA_958346135.1 uncultured Eubacteriales bacterium
ATTTCTATTCGGGAATAGCAGAGACAAAAATCGTATATACTATGGCTGTAATGCCATCTCTTGCCGGCTTGACGCTTTTCCATCATTTTTGCATAATAGAAACGGAGGTATTCTATGCATACACACGCAGCCTTTCCCATTATATTTCCTAAAAATTCCAATGCGCACCGCCGCTCTCCGGCCGAAATCCGTGCCGCCCACATCCTGCAGGAGGACTATGCACGGCTCTTGAAGGCCATTGGCCATGTACAGGCCAATCGGCAGGCCGCTGAAGCCAGCTTTGCTTGTCTCTGCGATCCCAAGGCCGTTGACGTCTGTATCTATCAAATCCAAAGTGCACAGAGCGAGTATGAAAACCTGCTGCTACAGCTGCAGGAGGTGCGGCGACGGTTGGAGAATTTAAATCTGGATTCTGCACGGTAAGAAACCCCTTTCACTTTCCGGTTCAAAAAACCGTCCTCTGCAAAAATTCAGAGAACGGTTCTTTTATTTTTAAATCGGAGCGAAGCGTGATAAGCTTGCTTAATCATGCTGCAACGATTGCAGCCATCGCAGAGGAACTTTGCTCCTCAGGGTTATATCAAGGACTGTACCGCTTTGGTCAGATCTCCGAACAGCGTCCCAAAAAATTCATCCTTATCACCGCCGGGAATCCATTTTCCATCACTTTTTACCATTGTGACAGAAATGGTAGACTCGGTAGTTCCGATATCTTCTCGGTTTAAAATCTCCAGCATTTTATCTGTCAGAAGCTTCTGGTATTCCTCCTGGGTCATAGTCGAAACCTTTGCCTGGTACTCATCTCCCGCAACCATAGTCATGATCTCATTGATATAGCGGTTCATTACCTGAGATAAGTCCAGGGTTGTCACCCTGGCAGTAATTTTGACATTGGATGCATCCAGCTTTTCCGCCGACTCCACCCGGTACTGGGTCTTTTTCAGAATCTCCGTCACGGCAGCCGTCATACTCTGGGCGGTTTTATTCTCCAAAAAACTGTCGTCTGCGCCAAAATCATAATATTCTCCAATCCTTTCGATATCCCCGGTTTGGATCACCTGCATCATGGCATCAAAGGCCGTGCCTGCATCCTTCTTCGCACCACATCCGGCCATCATCGTCACAGTTGCCAGGATCAGTATCATAACCGTCAGCAGCTTACCGGTCTTTTTCATCCTTTTCACGTCCTTCCTTTTCTCTCATTTTAACACAGCACCTTCCAAATGTCAAACGCCACGCCTTGACAAAATCTCTCTCCCGTGGTAAAATTGCCTTGAGTTAGGATAATCTAATTCAGGAATTGTATGTTTTTACTGCTTTTTGGAAAGACTAAAAGCAATTTAACAGCCTCCGGAAGGTGTGATTTTTTGCAAATACAGGAACTAAAAATTGACGGTATGACCTGCGCAGCCTGCAGTGGCCGCATTGAACGGGTACTTAAAAAAATGGACGGTGTGGAAGAAGTCAATGTCAATCTTACCACCTCGATTGCCACAATAAAATACCGGGAAACCGTGCTCTCGATCGAGCAGATTATTGCACGAATTGTCAAGCTGGGCTTTGAAGCTGCGCCTTTTGCAGAAAACGAAGAAGATGACGGCGGCAAAAAAGAGCTGCGAAATCTGAAAATCAGTCTAACTATTTCGGCAATTCTTACCGCACCGCTGCTGCTCGGCATGATTCTTTCCTGGTTCGGTGTCCATATACGCCTTTTACACCAGCCATGGCTCCAGCTGCTGCTTGCCACCCCGGTACAGTTTGGCATCGGCTGGCGATTTTACAAACACGGTTTTCTTGCGATACGATCCAAAAGTCCCAATATGGATGTATTGATTGCCCTGGGCACCAGTGCGGCATATTTCTTTAGTCTGTACAATGTTCTGACAGGACGCGCAGGGCATGGTTCTATGGAGGGACTGTATTTTGAGTCAGCCATGACCATTATTACCTTAATTCTTCTTGGGAAATACCTGGAGGCACGGGCAAAGCGGAAAACCTCTGATGCGATTCAGAAGCTGATTGACCTTCAGCCGCAGACTGCAAGACTATGGATAGACGGCTGTGAAAAAATGGTTCCCCTGTCCGAAGTAAGGGCCGGAGATATCATTCTGGTTCGACCGGGAGAAAAAATTCCGGTAGACGGAATCATTATCAGCGGCGCTGTATCAGTAGACGAATCCATGCTCACCGGCGAGAGCCTGCCCAATGACAAAAAAGCCGGAGATAACGTATTTTGTGCCTCGGTCAATCTTTCCGGCTCCTGCCGCATTCAAGCCGAGCGCATTGGCAGGGAAACCACCCTCTCTCAAATTATTAAGCTGGTGCGCAGTGCCCAGGGCGCCAAGGCGCCCATTCAAAAGCTTGCAGATAAGGTATCGGCTGTCTTTGTCCCCGCCATTCTTATCATTGCGCTAATTACCTTTTTGGTCTGGCTGATTGCCGCCGGAAGCTTTGAAACCGCTCTGCTCAATGCGGTTTCGGTACTGGTCATTGCCTGTCCCTGCTCCCTGGGTCTTGCCACTCCTACCGCCATCATGGTGGGAACCGGCCTTGGCGCTGAACACGGCATTTTAATTAAGGGCGGCGAATACTTGGAAACCGCTCATAAAATCAATACTGTCATCTTAGATAAAACCGGAACCATTACCAAAGGGCATCCCACCGTGACCGATCTGATAGGAAATCATGTGACAAGGGATGTATTGCTTACCCAAATTGCCGCTGTTGAGACGGAGTCGGAACATCCTCTGGCACGGGCCATTTGCGATTTCGCTAAGGAACAAGGCCAAACATTGCCGCAGACAACGGATTTTTCATCCATGACCGGCATGGGTGTCTCCGGCAAAATAGACGGAAAGACTTGGTACATCGGAACCCGAAAACTCATGGAAACACAGGAAATTGACTTTTCTCCTTTAAACCAGCAGGCAACAGAATTAGAACGCAGCGGAAAAACCGTTATGTTTGTGGGCTGCGGCCGGGAGTTTGCAGGTCTGGTTGCGGTTGCCGATACCATCAAGGAAACCGCCGCACAAGCCGTTTCCCGGCTGAAGGCAATGCACTGTGAAATATATATGCTCACCGGCGACAATGCCGCAACTGCCGCTTTTATTGCTGAAAAAGCCGGTATTTCCAACGTTTTTGCAGAGGTTCTTCCAAATGATAAGTCTCAAAAGGTCACTGCGCTGCAAAAAGAGGGAAAGGTGGTTGCCATGGTGGGCGACGGCATTAACGATGCCCCGGCTCTGGCCACCGCAGACGTGGGTTTTGCCATGGGCAGCGGCGCCGATATTGCCGTAGAATCGGCAGACATCACCTTGATGCGCAACGATTTGATGATGGTTCCCGACGCCATTGCGCTATCCAAAAAGACCATGCAGAAAATCCGTCAAAACCTCTTTTGGGCATTTATCTATAATGCCGTAGGCGTTCCTGTGGCCGCACTTGGATTTTTAAATCCGGTACTGGCCGGAGCCGCTATGGCCTTTAGCTCTGTATCTGTAGTGACAAATTCATTGCTCCTCAAACGCTTTCGACTGGGT
>CATVQN010000185.1 GCA_958346135.1 uncultured Eubacteriales bacterium
GCCTCTTTCCTTTCCGGTAGAAGCGGCTGTTTTGTTGTGTAAAAGAATATCACAAGCGCACCTGTAAAAATTCTTTCTCTATCACGAAATTCCTTTTTCGTAATATTTTGTCTATTTTCCACAAGTTTTGTCTTTTCACATCTTTACACCAAGATTCGACTATGTTACAATAAAACAGACAATGTTACAAAAGAAGCTACGAAAAAGAGGAAATACCTAAGGAGCTACATAAGATGAAAACAAGAAGATTGGCAAACGCAGTGCTTGGATTTATTTTATTTTTGGGGTTGATTCCGGCAGGAGACCGTGTCCTTGCCGCCGAAGACGCCTCCCTAATCGTGGACGGCTCCGCTCTGGTGGAGGGTTGGGAGGATCTTCTTGTTTATGTTCCGGAATCCGGCTGGGCCTCTGATAACCTCGGCGATGTCCTGAATAATGACTTTTTCAACGCGTTTCAGGCAGACGCCGCCTTGGAAGACGGCGAACCCTTTCAGGGTATCTATTGGTATAATCCGCATGACGGAGAAATTTATTACAATAACGATACCGGTACCATCTCCGGCATGAGTCTAGGGTATCTGACGGAAAACGCCAAGAGCCTGCTGGATTTCTCCTACTATACTCCCTCCGAGAAAAATCCGGTTTGGGCGTTTTCCGAGTTTTCCGGGCAAACTCCTGTGATTGATGGGTTTAAATTCTATATTATGGTAGACGGCGCTCTGTATGAAAGCGAAGAAAATGACGATTTGTACAGCATTCCGGTCGAATCGGATTCCGAAATTATCATTTATCTGACGCTTGGCAATATTCCGCAGTCTTATACAAATCCCTATTTGGACGATGATAGCTATTTCAAAGATGAAACCTATGAGATTTCCTGGACAGACGCAAAAAATATTACCGTAAAAAAGAACTGCAAAACAAATTTGGACGCCGTTCTCTATATCACCGTCCATGATAAAAACAGTCTGCTAAAGAGGATAACATTCATTCCAATTTCTATCACTGACATTGCATATCAGAAAACAAAATCTTATCCCATAGACATCGGCACTTTGGAAAATACCGATCGTGTAACCGCTGTAATATGGGACAAGCAGTGCAGTCCGATGGCGCAGCTATGTAATTACAAGTAATAAATGATAGAAAACACCGTTACAGTCAAACGGAGAAATATCGGTGCAGCCGTTTTTATTGTAATATTTTTAAGAAACAAATATAAACTACAAATAAGGAGAGCACAACTATGAATGAAGTGAAAAAGCCTAAAAAGCCGCTGATTTTCTACTATGGCATGGTGCTGCTGATACTTTTTCTGTTTAATCTGCTTGCCATGCCGTACTTTATGCAGCGCCAAGTCGTCGAAGTGGATTACGGCACGTTTATGAATATGACGGAAAATAAGCAAATCGGCCAGGTAGAAATCCAGGACACCCAAATTATTTTCACAGACAAACAAAATGAGAAAATCTATAAAACCGGTCTGGTAGATGATCCTGGACTGACCGAAAGGCTCTATGAATCCGGCGCAAAATTTTCCAAGGAGATTGTCAAGGAAGCCTCTCCCTTCATGTCGTTTTTGCTGACTTGGATTCTGCCTATTTTGCTGTTTGTGGGTCTTGGCCAGCTGCTTTCACATCAGCTCATGAAGAAAATGGGCGGCTCCAACTCCATGATGTTTGATATGGGAAAAAGCAACGCCAAGGTATATGTGCAATCCTCTGACGGCATTAAATTTGCAGATGTTGCAGGAGAAGACGAAGCCAAAGAGAGCCTGACCGAAATTGTGGATTATCTGCACAATCCCAAGAAATATTCTGAAATCGGTGCCTCCATGCCCAAGGGCATTCTGCTTGTAGGACCTCCGGGAACCGGTAAAACCATGCTTGCCAAAGCGGTAGCCGGCGAATCCAATGTCCCCTTTTTCTCAATGTCCGGTTCGGAATTTGTCGAAATGTTTGTGGGCATGGGCGCCTCTAAGGTTCGTGACCTTTTTAAACAAGCAAAGGAAAAGGCTCCCTGTATCGTATTTATCGATGAGATTGACGCCATTGGAAAAAAGCGGGACGGCCAAATCAGCGGAAACGACGAACGGGAACAAACGCTGAACCAGCTGCTTACCGAAATGGACGGCTTTGAGGGCAACACCGGGGTCATTATTCTGGCTGCCACAAACCGTCCGGAATCACTGGATCCCGCCCTCACCAGACCGGGACGGTTCGACCGGCGCGTTCCTGTTGAGCTCCCTGATTTAAAGGGCAGAGAGGACATTTTAAAGGTCCACGCAAAGAAAATTAAGTCCGACAGCAACATTGATTTTGCACATATTGCCAGAATGGCCTCCGGTGCGTCCGGGGCAGAGCTTGCCAACATTGTCAACGAAGCCGCCCTCCGGGCTGTGCGCAGCGGGAGAAAATCCGCATCACAGGAGGATTTTGAAGAGAGCATTGAAGTGGTGATTGCCGGATACGAAAAGAAAAACGCTATTTTGACCGACAAGGAGAAAATGATTGTTGCCTATCACGAAATTGGCCATGCGTTGGTTGCGGCAAAGCAAACAAATTCCGCTCCCGTTCAGAAAATTACTATTGTACCGAGAACCTCCGGCGCTCTGGGATACACCATGCAGGTAGAGGACGGCAATCACTATCTTTTGAGTAAAGAAGAGATTGAAAACAAAATTGCCACATTTACCGGAGGCCGTGCTGCCGAGGAAATTATTTTCGGCTCTGTGACAACCGGTGCAGCCAACGATATTGAACAGGCTACCAAGCTCGCTCGTGCAATGATTACCCGCTATGGTATGAGCAAGGAATTTGACATGGTTGCAATGGAAACGGTCACCAATCAGTACCTCGGCGGCGATACCTCCCTGGTATGCGCAGCAGAAACCCAGCGGGAAATCGATAAACAAGTCGTTGAAATTGTCAAAGCCCAACACGAAAAAGCCGTTTCCATTCTTCTGGACAACAGGAGCAAGCTGGATCAGCTCGCACAGTATTTGTACGAAAACGAAACCATTACCGGCGCGCAATTTATGAGTATATTAAACTCCTGACCCAATCCGGTATATAACGAGGTGAAACAGATGTATCAAGAATCCTGGTATGATAAATTAGAGCGCAAATACAGAAAATATTCCATCCGCAATCTGATGAATATTATTGTCATCGGTATGGGCGTGGTATTCCTAATGGATCTGCTCGTGACCCCCATTACCGGGTTCCGGCTCAGCTCCATACTTTCCTTCAGTAAACATGACCTATTACATGGACAGCTTTGGCGGCTTATTACATTTATATGGATACCACCCGATTCCAGTCCGCTGTTTATGATCTTTTTACTGTATTTTTATTGGCTGATAGGGAATGCGTTGGAAAACGAATGGGGTTCTTTTCGGTTTAACCTGTTTTACCTGACGGGAATCCTGGGAACGCTGATTGCCGGTTTGATTACAGACTATGCTACCAACTACTATTTAAACCTCTCGTTGTTCCTGGCTTTTGCACTGTTATATCC
>CATVQN010000186.1 GCA_958346135.1 uncultured Eubacteriales bacterium
TTTAATGCCGGTGTGCTGGCAGAGGGTGCGGATATGGAGCAGACAGCAGAAGACCTGTTTGATTTCTGTATTCGGGTGGCAAGTGGACAGGAACCAAAAAATGAGGTACACGGATACCGGGAAATTTCAATTTTTAAGGATGGTGTAACATTATGAGTTTTATTCATGACGATTTTATGCTTCATAACGAAACGGGAAAACAGCTGTTCCATGATTTTGCGGAAAAAATGCCGATTATAGATTATCACTGTCACCTAGATCCCAGAATCATTGCTGAGGATCATCAATTCCGAAATATTACCGAGCTTTTCTTAGGCGGTGACCATTATAAATGGAGAGCAATGCGCTCGAACGGTGTTGATGAAAAGTACATTACGGGAGATGCACCCGACCGTGAAAAGTTTCAGAAGTGGGCAGAGACCATGCCTTATCTTTTGGGAAATCCGTTGTATCACTGGACCCATCTGGAGCTAAAACGGTATTTTGATATTGACGAGGTGCTTTGTCCCGAAACGGCAGAACAAATCTGGAACCGTTGCAACGAGCTTTTGGCCACTGAGGCATTCAGCGCCCGGAATCTGGTGCTGCGCTCCAATGTTAAGGTGATCTGTACCACAGACGATCCCATAGATTCCTTAGCATATCATCAAAAGCTGAAGGCGGAGGGCTTCCCGGTCAAGGTACTTCCCACATTTCGTCCCGATAAAGCGGTCAATATCGACAAGGAGACCTTCCTTCCTTATATTGCGGCACTGGGGGTAAACAGCTACCGTCAGCTGACCCAAAAGCTGGAGGAGAGGATTGGTTATTTCCACGAAAACGGCTGCCGTCTGTCCGATCATGCATTAGATGCGATTCCTTACGCAGAGGGAGATCCGGAAGCGGTATTTGATAAGGCATTAAAAGGAGAAGCTATTACCAAGCAGGAGGCAGACTGCTTCAAGACAGCAGTGATGACGGTTTGCGCCGGAAAATATAAAAAGCTGGATTGGGCGATGCAGCTGCACATTGGTGCGATGCGAAACAACAACCGAAAAATGTACCTTTCCCTTGGTGCAGACACCGGATTTGATTCCATTAACGATTTGTGTATTGCAGAGCCGCTGTCTCGGTTTATGGATGCCTTAGAGAGTGAGGATGCACTTCCGAAAACCATTCTCTATACCCTAAATCCCAAAGACAATTATGTACTTGGCTCCATGCTGGGCAATTTCCAGAAGGCTCCGACGCCCGGCAAGATCCAGTTTGGCTCCGGCTGGTGGTTCAATGACCAGAGAGACGGCATGGTGGAGCAGATGCGTGCTCTGTCCAATTTGGGACTGCTGAGCCGGTTCGTGGGAATGCTGACCGATTCCCGGAGCTTTGTATCCTATCCCCGGCATGAGTATTTCCGCCGGATTCTCTGTAACTTGATTGGCTCCTGGGTAGAGCAGGGCGAATATCCCAATGACCAAAAGATGCTGAAGACCATTGTAGAGGGAATTTGCTACAACAATGCAAAGGAGTATTTCGGGTTTTAAAAAGAAAAAAAGCTGTGTTGTGTGACGCATCACATAACACAGCTTTTTTATTTTATAGAAAATGATACAAAGAAAGATGTTCCGACGCCAGAGAGGAGCCTTGCCGTCGTAGTCAAAACGGCAACGGCTGCAAAATTACGTTGTTTTTTGCAGTTAAGGGTGGTCAGGCACCAAACGTAGGAATCGGAATATAGTAAAGTAGACGTTTTTAAGAGATTGGGTTTCATCCATACAGAAGGGAGGCGCCGCTATGTGGAAAAATCGGCGATGCGGCTGCGGCCGTTGGCGTTCCATCGGTATTATTTTAATTTCGGTGGGAGTGGGAATTTTACTTGCCTATACCATCCCATATTATTTGTTGATTTGCCTGTTTGGCGTCGCTTTAATTTTTCTGGGAATCCGATCCATTCTGAAAAAATAAAAGGCCAGGCCGGAAAGGGGAATTTTTATGCAAATTGTAGTGGTAAAAGCACCTAATATGCTTCGAGGGATATTGCGGGTCATGTTTAAAATGAATAAACCGGAGTAAAATTTCCTGTACCTTCTCCGCGGTAAAGACAGACGTTCCGGCGGCAAAATACCGCCGGAGCCATTGAATCTTTTCTCTCTTTCAGTTGTATGGCGTGCCGATATTTTGTCGGCACGCTTTTTTCTTTATATTTTGTAATCTTTCATTGCTGCCAGCGATGTCAATCTGTCGTATTATGTCTAATAAATTAGAATTTATTTTCCAAATTTTGACAGTTTTTATTTCGGACGGGAAGTATAATACAAATATGAAGAGGAGGATGCGGTTTGGAGATCACCGTGTATGCAGATGTGCTGTTTGCTTTAAACTATCTGATGGATTTACTCATCCTTTTTCTGACGGTACAGCTTACAAGGCTCGAGCTAAAAATCGGACGTATCAGTGCGGCTGCCGGTGTTTTGGCGCTTTACGGAACGCTGGCTTTTGTACCGGAACTACGGCTTTTGTATTCTCTTTTGGGACGTGTTGCGGCAGGAATGCTGGCAGTTTGGATGCTTCGAATTCCCGGAGGAGGACGGGGATTTATAAAAGGTCTTTGTATTTTTACCATGGTCTCTGCCGGCTGCGGAGGGGTGGTTTTTGCACTGGTCATGGGAACGAGCCTGGGACATACGCTCCGAGCCGTTGCCGTAAACGGCAGCGTCTACTTTCCCGTTTCTTTGGGAACCTTGCTGGCAGGCATTCTGGTATCATACGGGCTGATGCTGGGGTTTCGGCAGATTTGTGTCCGAAACTTTGAACGGCATCAGATATTGACAGAATTTGTGTTTTGTGTTGAAGATAGGGAGTATTCCGTTACGGCGCTTTTAGACACAGGCTGCGAACTGACCGTCCCTTTGACCGGAGAAGGAGTATTATTGATTTCCAAGGAGGTTCTCGCCGGCGATGCGGTTGCGGAGACCTTTTGCCTGCCTATTCATACCGCCGGGGGCGGCTCTGCCGTCCGGGCATTTTATCCCGAAGAGATTCGGTGTATCAGTCAAGAGTATGAGATGGCAGAGGTGCCGGCCATCGGCGTGACAGAAGAAATCTTTGCGGCAGACGGATTGTACCGGGGTGTTTATCATCCGAAAATTGTTAGAGAAAAAACACCGAAAAATGCTGATGAAAGGATAAGCTCTTTTTTGAAAGGAAGGCAGAATTGATGAAATGGAATTTTAGAATGTATGTACAGCGGCTGCTGCAGGAATGTGCAGAACGATGGAGAATTTCATGGCCTAAGGAGGTTCACTATATCGGCGGGAACGAAACCCTGCCGCCGCCCTTGAGCCGTGAGGAGGAAACTGCTTTGCTCAGTAGGCTCAATGACCCTGAAACCAGACAAAGCGCACGACAGACTTTAATCGAACGAAATTTGCGGCTGGTAGTGTATATTGCCAGAAAATTTGAGAATACCGGGATAGGGGTAGAGGATTTAATCTCCATCGGAACCATTGGCCTGATTAAGGCGATCAATACCTTTAAAAC
>CATVQN010000187.1 GCA_958346135.1 uncultured Eubacteriales bacterium
CGGTACAGCAGCCGGAACAGGACGTGCTTCGGGCGAAAATATTAAAAAATATTTTAGTGGCGTTAACACAGTGAAGGAGGAATCATTTATGAAATGTCAAAAATGTCAGGTTCGGGAAGCGACCAACCACATTACAGAAATTATAAACGGAAAAAAGCAGGAGCTGCATCTCTGTCAGGAGTGTGCGGCAAAATCAGAGGAATTTCAGGAGATGAAAGCGGGATTTGATTTTGGAATCGGTGATTTTCTGGGCGGTATTTTCGGCGGTAAGCAAAAGAGTCTCAGTAGTGAAGCGGCATTTAAGAATGAGACGGTTTGCCCGGCTTGCGGGATGCCCTTTGAGGATTTCGTCCGCAAGGGACGGCTGGGCTGCGGTGAGTGTTATTCCGTTTTCCGCAGTCGGTTAGACAGACCGCTTCGGCAGATTCACGGCACCTGCGAGCATATGGGAAAGGTTCCGTCAAGAATGGGCGGTACGCTTCAAATCGGACGGCAGATTTCCAAGCTGGAAAATGAACTCAGTGCGGCGGTATTAAAGCAGGAGTTCGAGAAGGCGGCTGAACTCAGAGACAAGATAAACGAGCTCAAGAAAAAAGAGAGCGAAGAAAAGGGGGCGTAAGCTATGTGGTATACAGAATGCGGAAAAGACGGAGACGTAGTGCTTTCCTCCAGAGTGAGACTGGCGCGGAATATTCAGGGAATTCCCTTCCCGAGACGCGCCAATGCAGAGCAGCAGGAGCAAGTGCTGGATCAGTGCCGCAATGCACTGCTGAGACATGAGAATCCTCTGCGGGACGCCATAAAGTTCATTGACCTTTCGACAATGGAAGCCTATGAAAAGCAGGCGATTGCCGAGCGGCATCTGATCAGCCCTCAGATGATGGACGACAGTGTGAAGCGGGGAATCCTGCTCAGTGATGATAACCGGCTGAGTATCCTTCTAAACGAAGAGGATCATATCAGAATTCAGGCCATGGAAGCCGGATTTGATCTTGATGAGTGTTTCAAAATGGCCAATCAGGTGGATGATTTGATGGAGGAATGCATTGATTATGCCTTTGATAAGCAAATCGGATACCTCACCTGCTGTCCTACCAATGTAGGCACCGGAATGCGGGCGTCTGTGATGGTACATCTGCCGGCTCTGACCCTGAGCGGCATGGTGAATCGTGTCATCGATTCCTTAGCGCAGCTTGGAATTACGGTGCGGGGGATTTTCGGAGAGGGCTCTAAGGCAACCGGAAATCTCTACCAGATTTCCAATCAGCTGACCCTGGGCGCTGCGGAGGAAGATATTTTAGAGAAATTTAAGCAGATTGTAAGCGAGGTTATCGAGAAAGAACGAGAGATGCGCAAACGTTTGTATGAGGGAGACCGTTATAAGCTGGAGGATCGGCTGATGCGTTCTTACGGTATTTTAAAGTATGCCGTTACCCTTACTTCAGAGGAGGCCATGAAGCGGCTTTCGGATGTGCGAATGGGCGTTGAGCTGGGAATCATTTCGGATGTTACCTTAGAGCGGCTCAACGGAATCATTTACGAGGTGCTGCCTGCCAATATTATGAAGAACTATAATTTGACAGATGCGGCAGACCGGGATTTGAAGCGTGCAGAAATTGTACGGGAAAGGATGTGTGTATAATGTTCCAGGACAGATTGACAGAATGTGCAAAAATTGCTATTTCCAATGCGGCTGAGGCGGCGTTGGAGCTGGGTCATAACTATGTGGGAACCGAACACTTGCTGGTGGGATTGATTCGCGAAAGTGACGGCGTGGCCGGCAAGATTTTAGAGGCGAACGGTTTGAGCGATGAAACGGTCATGGAGAGAATTGCGGCCATGGTCGGCACCGCACCGCCGCTTACGGAGGGACAGCCTGAAGCAACACCGAGAACCAAGCGTGTTTTCGAGCATAGCTATATTGAGGCGCAGCGTCTGGGGCATAGCTATATCGGCACGGAACATTTGCTGATTGCGATGCTGCGAGAGAGCGAGAGCTTTGCAGTTCGTATTCTGCGGGAGCAGGGGATTGAACCCCAGACTTTGTACCAGGATATTATGCGGCTTTTGAGCGAAAGCGGCGGTGAACCGGCGGAAGGCGCGGCACATGGAAGTGCCGGACACAGTCAAAAGAGCGGCAATACGCCGACCTTGATGAAGTTTGGCCGGGATTTGACAGCCATGGCAAGGGAAAACAAATTAGATCCGGTAATCGGCCGGGATGAAGCCATTGAAAGAGTGGTGCAGATTTTGAGCCGGAGAACCAAGAACAACCCTTGTCTGATTGGTGAACCCGGTGTCGGTAAAACGGCGGTGGCGGAAGGCTTGGCAGAGAAGATTGAGAGCGGTCAGGTACCCGAAATACTAAAGAACAAGCGGGTAATCGCCCTGGATATGTCCTCGATGATTGCCGGTGCAAAGTACCGGGGTGAGTTTGAGGAACGGTTGAAGAAGGCGCTGGAGGAAATTCATAAGGACGGCAATATCATCTTGTTTATCGATGAATTGCACACCATCGTGGGCGCCGGTGCTGCGGAAGGCGCTATCGATGCGGCGAATATCTTAAAGCCTGCTTTGGCAAGAGGTGAGCTACAGGTTATCGGTGCAACGACTTTGGAGGAATACCGGAAATACATCGAAAAGGATGCGGCGCTGGAACGCAGATTTCAGCCTATTACCCTGAATGAACCCAGTATCGAGGAGAGTATCCAAATTTTAAAGGGAATCCGAGATAAATATGAGGCACATCACAGAGTAAAGATTACCGATGAGGCCATTGAAGCGGCTGTTAACCTTTCGGTTCGGTATATTTCGGATCGGTTCTTGCCGGATAAGGCCATTGACCTAGTGGACGAGGCAGCATCTCGGCTGCGGATTAAGAATATGACTGCGCCGTCGGATGTAAAGGATATTGAAGACCAAATTGCCGAAGTGAAGAAGGAGAAGGAGGCTGCCATTACGGTACAGGAGTATGAGCGTGCCGCAAAGCTGCGTGATCGGGAAAAAGAGCTGCAAAGCCGATTGGAGGATCAGAAGAAGAACTGGGAGAAAAATGCATCCGCAAAACAGGCTGTGGTGACGGAGGAGGAAATTGCCGAGATTATTTCCATGTGGACGGGAATCCCGGTAAAAACCTTAGAGGAAACCGAGAGCGAACGGCTGTTGAAGCTGGAAGAGATTCTGCATCAGCGGGTAGTCGGTCAGGAAGAGGCAGTCAAGGCAGTGGCCAGAGCCATCCGCCGCGGCAGAGTGGGTCTGAAGGATCCGAAACGTCCGACCGGTTCGTTTATCTTCTTAGGGCCTACCGGTGTCGGAAAAACTGAGCTGTCCAAAGCGCTGGCAGAGGCTATGTTCGGCGATGAGGATTCTATCATTCGGATTGATATGTCTGAGTATATGGAAAAGCATACGGTTTCCAGACTGGTGGGTTCACCTCCGGGATATGTTGGCTATGACGAGGGCGGACAGCTCACCGAAAAGG
>CATVQN010000188.1 GCA_958346135.1 uncultured Eubacteriales bacterium
CGATTAACGGCATTTTGAAATCCAAAAGCCTTTTTGATCTGAAAGGCAATGATGCAGGATTTCTTGCATGAATCCAAAATCGCCCGGCATAAAGGCAAGGAGCAACCTCGAATTTTGTGTAAACTCTTTACGAAACCTCCAAGATGATATATCATAAATCATTTGCGTTTTAATATTTTTTGATATTTAAGATGTCAAAATCATGCTATATATTGGCTTGATATTGACAATTTCTGCCCGGTGATATATACTTTTAAGAAGATAAATTGACTGTGTGAGGAGTTGCCAATATGAAGGTTTTTGTATCAATTCCAAAGGGAAACGAAGTTTTCAACACCTTTGTTGACGAGAATGTACAAAAGTATATGGAGGATAGATTGGAAGTGAAATATTCTCCTTACCAAGGGAGAATTACGCCGGAGCAGTTTTGCGAGCAAGTAAGGGATTGTGATGCGGTAATTACCGGTTGGGGGCATCCGCAGATTTCCTATGACATGGTAAAAGGGACAAATCTGAAACTGATTGTACATACCGGCGGCAGCGTAGGCAGCTTGGTGACAAAAGATATTTATGATAACGGGATTCGGGTACTCAGCGGCAATCTGATGTATGCAGAGTCTGTTGCAGAGGGTGTCATGGCTTATATGCTGATGGGGCTGAGAAGGCTGCCGGATTACGTATACCGTTTAAAGAACGGCGGCTGGCATGAGAATGGTGATTACTCGAAAGGCTTGCTTGACAGAACGGTCGGCATCATCGGCTTTGGAACGATCGCAACCTTTTTAGTCAAAAAGCTACAGGTGTTCTCTGTAAAGATTAAGATTTATTCATCCTATCCGGTCGATGCGGAGATTTTAAAGACGTGCAATGCAGAACAGGTATCGTTGGAGGAGTCGCTGCAATGTGATATCGTTACCCTCCATTCTGCCATGAACGAGAGGACGGAAGGAATGATCGGCGCGGAGCAGTTTAAATGTATGAAAGACGGCGCGCTGTTTTTAAATACAGCAAGAGGCAGAATCGTGGACGAGCCGGCGATGATTGCGGCGCTGAAAGAAAATCGCTTTGACGCCGTCCTTGATGTTTACTATGACGAGCCTTTAAAAATGGACAGTGAACTTCGAACACTCAAAAACGTATATTGTATGCCGCATATGGCAGGGCCAACGATTGACCGGCGGCCGATTATCACCATGAGATTGGTGGATAATCTGATGCTTTATCAAGAAGGAAAAGAAATGCCGCTTGAAATTGATGAAGAACATGCAGCACGAATGACGGTTGGCGGTTAATATCAAAAAAACAGATAGTGGGTGAAGATATGGCTTTTAAAAAGTGTTTTAGTACGGTCGCGTGCATGGATGCGGATTATGAGACAGTTATTACGGCGTGTAAGAAACATGCCATTACGGGGGTTGAGGTAAGACTCGGCAACGACGGAAGTGTGTTTGGCATGACGGATCATGCCGACATAAAAAGGATAAGGGATGCATTTGAAAAAAAGGGGATTGTGATAACGGATTTGGGCAGTTCGGCCTGCTTTATGGGTTATGATGAGCAATCCGTTAAGGATATGCAGTCTGTGATCGACAAAGCGGCGGAGATCGGTTGCAGAGGGGTCAGAGTATTTCTCGGAAATTTTGCACAGCGTGTCAATCCGAATAAGCCCGAACCCGATTACCGCGGAATCGTTAAGGTACTGGCGGAAATATGCGATGACGCAAAGAAAAAGAATGTTGAGATATGGGTGGAAACCCATAATGAGTTTGCAACCGGAAAGGTGTTAAAACGTCTTTTAGAGGACGTCAATCGGGAGAACTTAAAGATCATATGGGACGTGATTCATCCGATTGAGGACGGCGAGACGATCGAGGAAACGTGGAATCAGATCGGCAAAAGCATTGCGCATGTGCATATCAAAGACGGTATCAACCGTCACGATCCTTTGTGGCATGACTTTCGATATACCCGTCTTGGTGAGGGAGAGCTCCCGCTCTATGAGCTGCTTGATTTACTGAAAAATGTCGGCTATGACGGTTATCTTTCCCTGGAGTGGGAAAGCGCATGGAGACTGGAATTACAGGCGTTTCCACAGGATCTGGACTATATTCTTAAGCAATATAATGATTTTCTTGAAAGTTATAGACGGAAGTAGACCGTTTGCTGCGCATAGCGGTAAAAGGTGAAGTTTATTTTTAAGAAAGTAAACGGATAAGATATTATAAAAATTAGGAAAGAGGGGTGGCACCGAGACGGTTGCTCGGCAATCCTATGATAAATGATGATAGAGTAATAGAGAGGTTTTTCACAGGATACCTTGATATTGTTAAAGAAGATGGATATAGCTTTCTTTATCGTTTCGGAGCAAAGCAAAGAGCGTTTTATGATAATGAGGGTGAGTTTTACGGAGCGCAAAGTCGATTTGCAGCAGGAATTATGATTTCGGCATCGGAATGCGAGAAAATATCTTTTGACATCATCTGCAAGAGTGCAGAAAGGTATTCTTTCAGCATCATTCATGATGGAATCGAGGAAGAACGTGTGTTTGAAAAAGCCAAAAATCATCTTGAACGCGCATTCCATAAAGAAGATGTTTCATTATACTTTCCGCACGGCGCTGAGATTGGAATCAAAAATATAGAAGTCATTGGCAATTGCTGTAAAACGAGCAAAAATATATTGTCTTTTGGCGATTCGATTACACAGGGCTATCTGATTACAGAACCGGCGGCAGCCTATACGGCGGAGCTTGGACGGCGGTTTCGTGCCAATGTCTATAATTTTGGCGTAAGCGGATACTTTATCCGCAAAGAAGTCCTGAATGAACTTGATGTTATGCCAAAACCCTATATGGTTACGTTTGCGTATGGAACCAACGACTGGCATTTTGAAAAGGACTATACAGCCGATTTGCCGGAGGTGTTTGCAAAGCTGCATGAAAAATTCTCCGATGTGCCGATTTTTGTTATTCTGCCGATTGCGAGAGCGGATGAGAAAACAGCCGTCAATCAGCTTGGAACATTAACACAGGTAAGAGAAGTAATCGCTGCCGAAGCTGCAAAATATAATAACTTTTATGTATTGCGATGCGGTAATCAAATCGATCCTTCTTTGGATTTATGTCCGGATGGGATACATCCGCACAGTGACGGCATGCGCAAACTGGGAAGATGCTTGACAAAGGAAATCAGAACGAATCTTCAATTGTGATGTCATTAAAGTGATTTTTATGGGAAGGAGACTGGATTTGGTCTACTTCCCATATTTATAATATAGTTTTTGAGGTTGCCAGAAATATGCAGTGCGGCAAAGTCGATCATAACCGAGAGCGGTAAATGGGGGGCAATCCCTCATTTTGTGTAAACCTCAAAATCAGCTCCAAAATGATCATATAATCTAAGTGTTTTTTATGGGCTGAGAGCTGGATTTCGGCTTTCAGCCCCTAGCTGTAATTTAGCATGAAAT
>CATVQN010000189.1 GCA_958346135.1 uncultured Eubacteriales bacterium
CTCCAATATTGTTATGATGGGTATCGGAGAACCCTTGGATAATTATGATCAGGTGCTCCGTTTTTTGAAAATAGTCAATCATCCCCTGGGGCTGCAGATTGGGCATCGGCATATTTCTCTTTCTACCTGTGGCCTGGCAAATCGAATTCGGGAGCTTGCCGATGAGCAGCTGCAAATTACCCTCTCGGTATCACTTCATGCACCCAATGATGATAAACGTTCGGCAATTATGCCGGTCAACCGAAGATTTCCCATTGCTGAGCTGCTGGATGCCTGCCGGTATTATATTCAGAAAACAAACCGAAGAATTTCTTTTGAGTATACCTTAATTCAGGATGTAAACGATACTCCGGAGGAAGCAAGAGAGCTGATAGAACTGCTTAAGGGAATGCTGTGCCATGTCAATTTGATTCCGGTCAATGCCATTGGCGATGTGAGAATCCGACAGGGCAGCCGTAAATCGGTAGAGCGGTTTCGAGATCTCTTGGAGGAAGGCGGTATTGCTGCCACTATACGCCGTGAGATGGGAGCGGATATCCGTGCGGCCTGCGGCCAGCTGCGTGCCGCAGCAGACGGTGCATCGGTGTGAGAAAGTAATGCCTGCCTTAGAGAAATGGTGGATTCCGTACGCTTTTTTGCGGGGGTAAGGTTTGACACAGAAAAATGATGGTGGGGCGCTGTCCCCTTGAAACCAAATGGAGGTGTATATTTTGGTTTTGGATGTTTATGGAGCAAGCGATATTGGGCGTGTGCGGAGCCTTAATGAGGACAGTTTCTGTATCTACGGTTTTGAGCAAAAGAGCTTGCCGGGATTTTGTGTTCTCTCGGATGGAATGGGCGGGCACAATGCCGGCGAGGTAGCCAGTCAGAAAACAGTTCAGTTTGTAGCAGAGACCTTGATGGAGGTTATTGCAGAGCCGACAGCGACTATGCTTCCCGGGAAGATTGGAAGTGCGGTACGCTCTGCCAATGAGAAGATTTATCAGATGGCGGATGCGAATCAAAACCAAAAGGGAATGGGCGCAACCTTGGTGGCGGCGGTTATTCAGCAGGAAGAGGCCTATATCGCCAATGTGGGTGACAGTCGGGCTTATGCATTTCGGAATCATGAACTCCTACAGATCACCAAGGATCACTCTGTAGTGGAGGAAATGGTGGCCAATGGCTGCATTACCCGGGATGAGGCGAGAATTCATCCCCAACGGAATATTATCACCCGTGCGATAGGAACCGATCCGGTTACTGAGCCGGATATTTTTGAATTTGACTATTTGCCCGGAGACTGCTTGTTGCTTTGCAGTGATGGCTTGAGTGGTATGGTAGAGGATGAAGAGATTCTTGCAGTCATGGAGCAGAATATGGATGCCAAGCATACGGTACAGACATTGATTGCTGCCGCAAATGACCGTGGCGGCCGAGACAACATTACGGTAATTTGTATCCGTTTCACACAGGAGGGATAAAGATGGACTTAGTTGGAAAAGTTTTAGCCGATCGCTATGAAATCCGTGAAGAAATCGGAAAAGGCGGGATGGCTCAGGTCTATAAGGCATGGTGCAATTTGTTAAACCGTTGGGTTGCCATTAAGGTTTTGAAAGAGGAATATAAGGATGATAAGGAGTTCGTGCGCCGATTCAATGTTGAGGCACAGGCGGCGGCCGGCATTTCAAATCCTCATGTGGTTTCTATTTATGATGTGGGATATGAAAACGGACTTTATTATATTGTCATGGAATATATCGAAGGAATTACGCTAAAGGAATACATAGAGGAGAAAGAATGTCTTCCTTGGCGTGAAGCGGCCGGGTTTGCGGCGCAGATTTGTGAAGGCTTGGCAGCTGCGCACAAGGCCAATGTGGTTCACCGGGATATTAAGCCGCAGAATATCATTATGACAAAGGAAGGCGTGCTGAAGGTTACGGATTTCGGCATTGCCAGAGCCTCTACGCAGGCAACCATGACTATGGGCGGAAATGCAATCGGTACCGTACATTATCTGTCACCGGAGCAGGCAAGGGGTGGTTATACTGACCAGAGGACGGATATATATTCTCTGGGCGTGGTGCTTTATGAGATGCTGACGGGAAAGCTCCCTTTTACGGACGAAAGTCCCGTTGCGGTTGCGATTAAGCATATTCAAGAGTCACCGACACCGCTTCGGGAGCTGAATCCGAATATTCCTAAAGCAATGGAAGAGGTAACCCTGCGGGCGATGAATAAAGAGCAGAGCGGCCGCTATGCCAGTGCCGAGGATTTTCTGCATGATATTAACCGGGTGCTCAAGGAGCCCAATTGTAGGATCAGTGCCGGAGAGAATTTGCCGATGGAGCAGTCGGAAGAAGATATGGATTCTACCATCAAGATGGATTGCATCGATGATACGGCAATAGCCCAATACGAACGAAATCGAAAAAAGACGCCGCCCAATAGAAGCGGAAGTGCAAAAAAGAAGAGCAGCCGTGAACGTGAGGCGGCGAAGGAAGCGGAGGCGAGAGAGCTGAGAGAACTGGATGAACGCAGACAAAAACGGGAACAGAAAAAGAAGGAACGAAGGGTGACATGGATTGCCATTTTGACTGCTGTTTTGGTAGTGGCGGGTCTTGGCTGCGCTTTTGCAGCTTTGACCGGAGGCTTTAGTTTTCTGCAGAGCGGAGATAAGGTGGAAATTCCCAATTTGGTAGATATGGATTTGGAAAAAGCCCAGCATCAGTACAAGGATAAATTCAGCATTGTAAAAAAATCCGAAAAGCAGAGCGACAAGACGGCCGGAGCCATTCTGGAGCAGTCTCCCGAAGCCGGCACCAAGGTACAGAAACGTTCAGATATTGTGATTTATGTCGTAGTCAGTGCGGGTAGTAATGCGACTACTATGGACAGTTATCTGGGTATGGAATCTAAGGCTGCCCAGGCTGCCTTGAAAGCGGCGGGATATCAGGTTAATGTGATTGAACAACCCAGCGATTCTGCGGAAAAGGGTCATGTGTTTGCGCAGGAGCCGGTGGCGGGATCTACGGTTTCGCAGGGCGGATTGGTGACTTTGTATGTAAGCAAGGGATCGGACAGTGAAAAGCCTGATGCATCCGCAACTGCGAAGGCTACGGAAGCTGCTGCTACCGAAAAACCTAGTGCAACGGAAAAGCCGAGTGCGTCCAAGACAGAAGCGCCTTCTGCGGCAACAGAAAAACCGACGAAGACCAACAGCCCGACCAAGACACCGTCGGAAAATTCCGGCAATGCAGGCAGCGACAGTGGCAATGCAGGTGGAGGCGGCGAGAGCAGTTCCGGCGGCGGATCTGAGGCTCCCGGTATCGGAGACTAAGATATGACGGCTTATCAAGGAAGAATCATGAAAGGAATCGGCGGTTTCTACTATGTAGATACCGCCGACGGCGTATTAGAATGCCGTGCCAGGGGAATTTTCCGAAAGGAAAAAATTACGCCCTTGGTTGGGG
>CATVQN010000190.1 GCA_958346135.1 uncultured Eubacteriales bacterium
ATATAGTAATTACGGCTATAATCAATAGAGTACGAATGTAAGTTGAGAATTTATAGTTAAGGAGGTACATTATGAACGAACAACAGATGGTGGGCGTTGAAGGATTTGCACCGATTATCATGATGGTGCTGCTGTTGGTTGTATTTTATTTTATCCTGATTCGTCCTCAAAAGAAGAAGGAGAAAAAACTGCGCGAGATGATTGCCGCTTTGCGTGTTGGCGATGAGGTTGCGTCGATTGGCGGTATTCATGGGAAAATTGCCCGGATTAAGGACGACATTTTTATTTTGGAGACCGGTGTCGGCACCATGAAATCTTTTATCTCGATTGAACGCAGTGCAATCAGCCGTCTGATTAAAGAGGGCAAAAACAAAGAAGAAGATGTTGCGCCTCTGGCGGATGAGCCGGAGTCTGCTGCAGATGGAGCGGCGGATACCGAATAGTATTTCCCTGTCATAATTTCTCTTTCCCGGACATATATTTTATTGGAACAAAAAGATGGAGGGAAGAGGATATGGTAAAGGAAGCTGCGGGAGAAAAAAACTTATTTGATATCGTATTTATGTGCAAAAACATACTGCTGGCCTTTATAGCTACTGTAGTTATGCTGTTTCTTTGTGCAGTCGCTGCTACGTATCTGGCAGTATCTGAGCCGGTGACGGATATTCTTGTGATGGTCATTACCGGAGTCTGCGTGCTGTGGAGCGGTTTTCGTGCCGCAAGACATACAAAAAGGCAAGGACTGCTGCAAGGCGCTCTGGCAGGTGTTATCTATATGGCGCTGCTTTATCTGATCGGCTCGCTGGTCTTTGGTGAGCTTTCCTTTCAGACAGCGACGGCGCTTTCCATGATAATTGGAATCGGGTGCGGTGCAATCGGCGGTGTCTTTGGCGTAAATGCGGGATCAAAAAGAAAAAGATAACACAACAACAAAGGAGAGAATCAATATGAAGAGAATCAGAACGTTAAACGAAGCTACTTTAAAGAAGAGTGCTGCAAAGGGCGGCTGCGGCGAGTGTCAGACTTCCTGTCAGTCCGCTTGCAAGACCTCATGTACGGTTGCAAACCAGAAGTGTGAAAAAGCGTAAGCTTCGACAAAAAGTGCAGTAGGCGGGACGTCCGAAAGAGGACGTCCGCTTTTTGCGTTAAAAAAAGCTCGTCTTGTTGATGAGAAAATGAGGAAGGAATTGACGCAGCAAAAAGAATATATGGAAAGTTTTGCTGCAAAAGAAAGAGGATTTACATGGTTCATATATTTCATATCAAGGATAAGTACATGGCTTTGGACGTCAACAGCGGCTGTGTTCATGTTCTGGACAAGCTGTGCTATGATGTCATTGACTGCCTCTGCAAAGCGGAAAAAACACCGGGCGATACGGAGTTTTCCTGGATCTGTGAGAATCTGGGAAGTGTCTATCAGAAAGAGGAACTTTCCGAGGCATGGGCGGACATTGTGGAGCTTTATGAAGCGGATAAGCTGTTTTCCAAGGACGATTATGGGGATATTGCCGTTAATATGAAGCGAAATTCACCTGTAAAGGCGATGTGCTTGCATGTGGCGCATGACTGCAATTTGCGGTGTGCATACTGCTTTGCCGACGAAGGGGCATACCACAATCGGCGTGAGCTCATGAGCGTTGAAACCGGAAAACGGGCGATGGATTTTCTGATTCAGAACTCAGGAAAGCGGAGAAACCTTGAGGTTGATTTCTTCGGCGGAGAACCGCTCATGAACTTTGGCATGGTGAAAGAAGTGGTCAAGTATGCAAGAGAGCAGGAAAAAATACATGATAAGCATTTTCGTTTCACCATTACCACCAACGGGATTTTGCTCAATGATGATAACATTGATTTTATCAATCGTGAGATGTCAAACGTGGTACTTAGCATAGACGGGCGGAAAGAGACGAACGACCGTGTCCGCTGCCGCATCGATGGCACCGGGTCCTATGACAGCATTGTGCCTAAGCTGATTCGGGTTGCCGAGAGCCGAAACCAGGACAATTACTATGTGCGGGGAACCTTTACCCGGTATAATCTGGACTTTGCGGACGATGTTCTGCATCTTGCTGATTTGGGCTTTAGACAGATTTCGGTGGAACCGGTGGTCAGTGCGCCGGAGGCTCCCTATGCCCTGCGGGAAGAGGATTTGCCGAAAATCTATGCAGAGTATGAGAAGCTGGTGGAGGAGTATCTGAAACGAAAAGAGGAAGGAAGAGGCTTTCACTTTTTCCATTTTATGATTGATTTGGAGCAGGGCCCCTGTGTGATAAAACGGCTGTCGGGCTGCGGTGCAGGCTGCGAATATCTGGCGGTGGCACCGAACGGTGATCTCTATCCCTGTCACCAGTTTGTGGGAACGGAGGAATATCGGATGGGTAACCTCGCAGACGGCAAGCTGGATGCCGGAATCCGGAATACCTTTGAATCCTGCAATGTTTATACCAAGCCGAAGTGCAAAGAGTGCTTTGCAAAGTTTTATTGCAGCGGCGGTTGCATGGCAAATGCCTGCCTGCTAAACGGCGATATTAACGAACCCCACGAAATCAGCTGTAAGCTGCAGCGCAAGCGTGTGGAATGCAGCTTGTATGCCAAGGCGGTAGAGGCGGAGCTGGGACTGTAGTGCATCGAAAGGAGGAGCGGCTAATATGGAGGAAAACAAGCGGGAGCCGGAAATTTCGGAAAATCCGGAGAGCTTGGTGACATTTCAGGATATTGTAAAAAATAAAGAGATTAAGACCTACCTGGAAAAAGGGGATAAGTATCTGGGAACCTTAGGCTATACCAATCATTCCTTGCTCCATGCCCAAAGGGCGGCAAAGGTTGCCCATGACATTCTGACCGCTCTGCATTTTGATAAACGGACGGCGGAGCTTGCCAGAATTGCCGGGTACATTCACGATATCGGAAATGTGGTAAATCGTATTGACCATGCGCAAAGCAGTGCGGTGATTGCGTTCCAAATCCTCACCCGCATGGGGATGGAGCCACGGGAGATTGCCAAGGTGATTGCGGCCATCGGCAACCATGACGAGGGAACGGGAACTCCGGTCAACCAGGTGGCGGCGGCACTTATTTTAGCGGATAAATCCGATGTGCGGCGGAGCCGGGTGCGCAACCGTGACCGTTCGGCCTTTGACATTCATGACAGGGTGAATTATGCGGTGACGCAATCCGATATTTCGGTGCTGGATGACCGTACCATTCGCTTGGATTTGAAGATTGATACCGAAATCTGTTCGCTGATGGACTATTTTGAAATCTTCCTGACCCGCATGGCCATGTGTAAGCGGGCGGCGGACTTTCTTGGGACCAGTTTTGAGTTGGTTATTAACGGAACTAAGCTTGCCTGAGCGTGGGAAAGCGTCTTATCGCTAAATACAGTTAAATTTATTTAACAATTTCATATAACCTCTTGACTTTATAGGGATGCTAAGGTTATAAT
>CATVQN010000191.1 GCA_958346135.1 uncultured Eubacteriales bacterium
GCCGTACGCTAAGCGTCTCCGGATTGTCCACTTTCTGTTCAAAGCAATCGATGTAGATGTAGTCGTTTCCGCAGCCGTGCATCTTGGTAAATTTCAACCGCATGGAATCCCGGTTCATGTTGGCAATATCCACCAGTTCAATATTGCCTTGATTATACCGGCTCTTCATACTGGAAGCCAGCGCTGATGCCGTATCCAAAGAGGTCAGGCAGGGAATACCAAGCTCTACCGCTTTTCGGCGCAGCTTCACGCTGTCTCTTGCCGGCAGTCTGCCCTTGGCGGAGGTGGAAATAATAAACTGAATCTTTCCGCTCTCCAGCAAAGTCATGGTATTCTCATCGGCCTCGTGGATTTTATTGGCACGGGTCACCTTCAGCCCCGCTTTTTCCAAAACGCCAGCCGTTCCTTCCGTAGCATAGATAGCCAGCCCGATATCGGCATACTGACGTACCACATCAGCAATCTCGCCCTTGTCGGAATCCCGGACAGTAACCAGAACACCGCCCTCTTTTTTCATATGATAGCCGGCTGCCGTTAATCCCTTGTAAACTGCCTCCTCCATCGTTCTGGCAATTCCAAGAACTTCACCGGTTGACTTCATCTCCGGGCCGAGCTGCGTGTCCAAATCACTGAGCTTTTCAAAGGAGAATATCGGAACCTTGACAGCATAATAAGGAGAATTCTGATACAATCCGGTTCCGTACCCCATATCCTTGAGCTTTTCACCCAACATAATCCGGGTTGCCAAATCCACCATGGGAACCCCGGTCACCTTGCTGATATAAGGCACCGTACGGGAAGACCGGGGATTGACCTCAATGACATAGATTTTGTTATGATGAATCACATACTGAATGTTGATAAGGCCCTTGGTATGCAGGGACAGCGCCAGCCGTGTCGAATAATCAATCAGCTGCTCGGTCTGTTTTGCACTGACGTTCCAGGCAGGATATACCGCAATGGAATCGCCGGAATGTACACCTGCACGTTCAATATGTTCCATAATACCCGGAATCAGGACACTTTCACCGTCGCAGATGGCGTCAACCTCCAGTTCAATTCCCATCAAGTATTTATCAATTAAGACTGCATTTTCCATTTCGTGTGCCAATATAATCTTCATATATTCCCGAATATCGGCATCGGAAAAGGCAATAATCATATTCTGTCCGCCCAAAACATAGCTGGGGCGCATCAAAACTGGGTAACCCAACCGGTTGGCACTGGCAAGTGCCTCTTCCTCGGTAAATACGGTTTCACCGGAAGGCCGACCGATTTCCAGCTCCTCCAAAAGGGCATCGAAACGGCCGCGATCCTCCGCAGCATCAATACTGTCAGCCGGCGTTCCCAAAATCGGAATACCGTTCTCCACCAGACATTTGGTAAGTTTGATCGCAGTCTGACCGCCGAAAGCCACAACCACACCGACCGGTTTTTCAACCCGGATAATATGGAGTACATCCTCCGACGTCAAGGGTTCAAAATAAAGACGATCCGCCGTGTTAAAATCCGTAGATACCGTCTCCGGATTATTATTGACAATCACGACTTCGTAGCCCGCCGCCTGCAGTGCCCAAACACAGTGCACCGATGCATAATCAAACTCTATGCCCTGTCCGATTCGGATCGGGCCGCTTCCCAAAACCATCACAACCGGTTTACCGCTCTGATGCTCCGCAAGGAACTCCGATGCCTCATCTTCGCTGTCATAGGCGCTGTAAAAATACGGCGTCTCTGCGGCAAACTCAGCACCGCAGGTATCTACCATCTTGTAGACGGCAGGAAGGCTCTTAGTGATCTTTTTGCCGGAAATTCTTTCAATGGTCTTATCTAAAAATCCCGCCTTTTTCAGCGTTAAATAATCCGCCGTTCCGGCCTTCATCTCCTGTTCCAGATTTGCCAGACGGGAAAGCTTATATAAAAACCAAAGATCAATTTTTGTTTGCTCATGAATTGTCTCCGGCGCAACACCACGCAGCAATGCTTGATAAACAGCAAAGATACGCTCATCATCCTGCGCCTTGATCTTGTCCGTAATTTCGGCATCGCTCAAAGAATCCATTGCGGTCATATGCAGACAATCCATCGAGATTTCTGCACCCCGAATTGCCTTCATCAAGGCCTCCTCAAAGGTCTGGCCAATTGCCATCACCTCTCCGGTGGCCTTCATCTGTGTTCCGAGCTTTCGCTTTGCATAAACAAACTTATCAAAGGGCCATTTGGGGAACTTCACAACCACATAATCCAAAGTCGGTTCAAAACAAGCCATGGTCTGGCCGGTGACTTCATTCTTAATCTCATCTAGGGTATAGCCAACTGCAATTTTGGCCGCAACCCGTGCGATCGGATAGCCGGTAGCCTTGGATGCCAGTGCAGAAGAACGGGAAACACGGGGGTTGACCTCGATGACCGCATACTCAAAGCTGTCAGGGTTTAGAGCGAACTGGCAGTTACAGCCGCCCTCGATTCCCATGGCTTCAATAATATGCAGTGCCGCCGTGCGAAGCATCTGATACTCTTTGTCTGCCAAGGTCACAGCCGGAGCAATCACGATGGAATCACCGGTATGGATTCCCACCGGATCAAAGTTTTCCATAGAGCAGACCGTAATCACATTGGCGTTTTTATCCCGCATAACCTCGAACTCAATTTCCTTCCAGCCGGCAATACACTTCTCCACCAGAATCTGTGTAATCGGTGAAAGGCGAAGTCCTGCCTCACCGATTTCCTCCAACATTTCCCGGGTTTCAGCAATACCACCGCCGCTGCCGCCTAGGGTAAACGCCGGACGCACAATCACCGGATAACCGGCCTCCTCTGCAAAATCGAGTGCATCCCCCAAGGTGTTCACCACCTTAGACGGAATCACCGGTTCACCGATTTTCTCCATGGTGTCTTTGAACATCTGCCGATCCTCGGCCTTGTCAATCGTCTCCGGCACGGCTCCAAGCAGCTTTACACCGTTCGCCTCTAAAAATCCCTCTTTTGCCAGCTGCATGGAGAGATTCAGTCCGGTCTGACCGCCCAGAGTAGAAAGCAGACTGTCCGGCTTCTCCTTGAGAATAATCCGCTTTACCACCTCAAGGGTCAACGGCTCAATATAGATATGATCCGCCATGGCGGCATCCGTCATAATGGTCGCTGGATTGGAGTTGATTAAAACAACCTCCAGTCCCTCCTCCTTCAGTGCTCGGCAGGCCTGCGTCCCGGCATAGTCAAACTCTGCCGCCTGGCCGATTACGATAGGCCCCGAGCCAATCACCAAAACCTTTTTAATATCCTGATTCAATGCCATATTCAACGCTCCTGTTGTAATATTTTACCGTTTTTTCATTTTGTTCAATCAGGGACGAAGCCCCGTTATTCAACGTTCTCGGTGGGAGTTTGAACTCCCATTGAAATAATCAAATGATACCCGACGCCTGTAGAGGCAGGGGACATCTC
>CATVQN010000192.1 GCA_958346135.1 uncultured Eubacteriales bacterium
GAATTGTTAACATACCAAAAAGAAGAATTTGAGAAAAAAATTAAGAGATTGTATAATCTTTATTCGGAATCGGCAGATGAATTACTCTTGGAAACAATTAACGAAAATAAAACACATCTTGAAAAAATAAATAATAAGTTAAAAAACGAATTAAAACAACAAAATATTATTGCGATGAGAAGAACAATAAAAGATGCAGTCGATAATTTAGATTCTCAATGGGACTATATGACGCAAAAGGAAAAACAAGCTCTTGTTAGGACGCTTGTTAGTAAGGTTATCGTTATAGATGAAATGGTAAAAGTGGAACTTGCTATATAATTTACGACTAAGTACGTTCATTGGAACTGCATAGGTTGAGAACTTTACCTCGTGTGAGGTATCAAAGTTGTCTAAGGCCTTAATCAGGCCAATACAGCCGATTTGAAAGAGGTCATCGGCATTTTCGCCCCGGTTATTAAACCGCTGCAAAATACTGAGTACAAGACGCAGGTTTCCGTATATGAACTCCTGGCGCGCCTGCTGATCGCCCTTTTGAATGCGGGCAAAGAGTTCTCGTTTTTCTTCTTCCGAAAGAATGGGAAGTTTTGAAGTGTTTACGCCGCAGATTTCAACCTTGTTCATCATGAGTGCCCTCTCCTGTCAAACTGAAATTCAAAATCCTTTTTCAGTATTTGCAACCCATGATTTTTTATACTGTCGAAGAGAAATAACCCTTGTCGAAAGGTTGAAAAGTGAAGCTATTTTAATGAAGAGACGTTTTTTTCTGCACACTTTCAGAAGCCTTTGCATCCGAGAGACCGGAGCGGCAGACAGCTATGGTGGCAAGTGTGTCTCCCAATTGTGTCAGCACGGCCGCACAGAGCGCTAACTGCGCATCGTTTAGTTCTGAAGCGATGGCCAGTGCGAGACTGTGAACGCCGGTGGCAAAGGTATTTGCTTGATTCATAATATCACCGCTATAGCTTATGCCGAAAGTGGAAAAACAGTGCATACAAAAAGCCTTGCGGCATTTGCCGCAAGGCTTTGGTAGTTCCACAAAGATTAGTTTCGGTCAGAGCCGGTTTGCAGCAGCTCTGTATAATTGCGGATGACCCGGGTAACACCGGGGACATTTTTAAAAAATTCCGGCGAAGCAGAGGAGGCAACGGCTACAATTTTTCCGTTTCCGGCGGCTTGCGCTGATTGAATCCCGGATAGAGCGTCCTCAAAGACGGTACAGTTTTGGGGCGGAATGCCCAGCCGCTTTGCGGCGCGCTCATAAATATCCGGATGCGGCTTTCCGGGAAAGGTACCGTCCTCATAGATACAGGATTCCTTTTGGAACCAGCGGGATAGGGGAAAATGCGTAAAATAAAATTCCAGATTTTTAAGATCGGAGGAGGTGGCAATGGTGACAGGTATGCCGCGGTCTGCAAGCGCATCCAGATAGGATTCGGCACCGGGCGCAAGATGCAGCGTGTCAGGATCCAAAAGACAAAGCCTGCGGTAGTGTTCTTCCTTTTCTTCTCCCATGGTGTAAAGCTCCTGTTTAGTAGGCGCTCTTCCAAGAAGAAAGGTGAGAATCAGCTGATTGTTGCGTCCCAGCATTGAGGTCTGAAATTCTTCCTCGGTGATTGGACGGCCCAGCAAAATTTCACCATACTGCATCCAGGCCTGCTGGTGCTTTTGTGTGTCATAGAACAGTGTTCCGTTAAAATCAAAAATTACTCCCTGCATAAATATACTCCTTGGTACGCAAAATGCCGGTTTCATACGAAACCGGCATTTGATTGCATGATAAAATACTTGCGTTTCCTGGTATGATTATTTGTCCAGACCGAAACGCTTTCTGAACTTATCTACACGGCCGCCTGTATCAACCAATTTCTGTTTGCCGGTGTAGAAAGGGTGACAAGCAGAACAAATTTCGATGCGGATGTCTTCCTTTGTAGAACCGGTTTCAATAACATTACCGCAGGCGCATTTAATGGTAGTCTGCTTATAATCGGGATGAATACCCTGTTTCATGATGTTTCACCTCTTTCAATCTATAAAATCAATCATTTGCAAAATTTCAAGCCTGTAGCACAAGCGAAAATATTATAGCATATTGTAATATAAATTGCAAGCTTTTTTTACAAAAACTCAAAAGAAATATAATTTCTTCAATTTACGGGTTATGGGAAACTGCGCAGAAATCATTGCCTGCGATTCCCAGAAAAGTTTATTGGTACCATCGGAAAGGCAGAAGACGGCGCTTCGGCTTAGTCACCCAGGCACATGCCGATACCCCGGGCAGTCTGGATCCAGTAGCTGGTCTCTTCAACAGACTTATTTTTACCGATTACGTTTTCCAAGGAGTCATAGCTGAGCTCAGAACCGTTCAGCACAACCATGTTACCAAACTTGCCTTGCATCAACAGATCAACGGCATAGGTTCCGTAACGGGTGGATAAAATACGGTCGTTTGCTGTCGGGGTGCCGCCTCTTTGGACATGCCCCAAAATGGTTGCACGGCTCTCTAAACCTGCCAGACGCTCCAACTGCTCGGAGACAACCTCGCCGATACCGCCGAGACGAATAGGATCGGGACTGTCCTCAACTACCTTGGAAACTACGATATCGCCGCCTACCGGCTTTGCGCCCTCAGCAACTACCACCAGAGCGAAGTTCTTGCCTCTTGCACGGTTGGCTTTGATTGCGTCCGCAACTTTATTGATATCATAAGGAATTTCGGGAATCAATGCTGCATCACAGCCACCGGCAATGGCGGAGGCGATGGCAATAAAGCCCGCATAGCGGCCCATAACCTCTACAACGATGGTACGGCTGTGGGACTCTGCGGTGGTGCGCAAACGGTCAATTGCTTCCGTAGCAGTTGCAACGGCGGTGTCAAAACCAAAGGTGGTGTCAGTGGAAGCCAGATCGTTGTCAATGGTTTTCGGAACGCCGATTACCTTAACGCCCTTTCTGGCAAAATCACGACCGCTGGTGAGAGTGCCGTCGCCGCCGATTACCACCAAAGCGTCAATGCCGGCTTTTTTAAGATTTTCTACGCCTACATCGGATACGTCGCCATGCTGTTCCTGACCGTTTTTGTCTACATAAGTATAATCAAACAGATTATCCTTGTTTGAGCTGTACAGAATGGTACCGCCCTTGGAAATCGTACCGGAAATTGTGCTCAAATCCAGATTTACAAATTCATCGCCACCGAGATACAGACCCCGGTAGCCGTGCTTAATTCCCATAACCTCCAGCCCGTACTTCTGAATCGCAGTCTTTGTTACGGCACGGATTACCGCATTGAGTCCGGGACAGTCGCCGCCGGCAGTCATAACACCAATTCTTTTAATTTCACTCATGAAAACTACCTCCTAAAATATGATTGGGCACTTCGATTGAGAAATGCAAATTAGCAAATGTTTGCTGCAAAGCCGCACCGCAATGTATAACCG
>CATVQN010000193.1 GCA_958346135.1 uncultured Eubacteriales bacterium
TCGAACCTATGACCCTCTGCTTGTAAGGCAGATGCTCTCCCAGCTGAGCTAAGCGCCCACACTTTTATGCCACCAAAACAGCGACAACAGTAGATATTATACTCCGATAAAGCCAAAAAGTCAATACCAAAATGCAAAATTATTTTGTATTATCCTTAATTATCCTTATATTTTCTCACTTTTTCTCGCATTATTTCATAATATCTCTTATTTTTATTTATGTGATTGGTCGTTAATCCCGACTGCTTTGATCCAAAAGCTCCTCAAGCTCCTCACGGCTAAAACGGTAGGCTTTATTGCAGAAATGGCAAACGATTTCTGCCTCGCCCTGTTCCTCGATCATATCCCGTATTTCTCGTTTACCTAAGGAAACAATCGCCCGCTCCATCCGCTCACGCCCGCAGTCACAGCGGTAACCGATTTCCATATCCTCTAAAAATTCCAGCTCAAAACCCAGCATAATATATCGGATCATATCCTGAGGCGTCATTCCCTGCTGCAGCATCTCCGTAATACTCATCAATCCCTGCACACTGTTTTCCAGTCTGGAAAGACTCTTCTCATCACAGCCGGGCATCACCTGAATCAAAAAGCCGCCGGAGCATTGTATACTATAGTCCCGTGCTACCAAGACCCCCAAGCCTACCACACTGGGAATTTGCTCCGACTGCATAAAATAGTACGCCAAGTCATCGCCAATCTCCCCGGTCTGAATAGGAATCTGCCCGATATACGGCTCCTTTAGTTTCAAGTCCCGAATCACACTGAGCGTCCCCCGGCCAACCGCAGCGCCCACATCCAGCTTTCCGTTTTCCTTTAAAGGAATATCGGCTGCGGGATTTGCCACATAGCCTTTGGCACCGCCCTTACTGTCCGCCACTACAACCAAGGTGCCCAAGGGCCCGTCTCCCCGCATCTGCAGGGTCAAGCTGGCATCCTCCTCCTTGAGGCTGTCCGCCATCAAAAAGCCTGCGGTTAACAGGCGTCCCAAAGCTGCCGAAGCCACCGGCATAGTGCTGTGATACCTATGCGCCTGGTTTACGGCTTGTGTAGTCACGGCCGCCACAATTTTAAAAAATCCATCCTTGGTGATTGCTTTTGTTAATTGATCGCTCATAACTGGTCTCCATTCCGCCGCCCTGCAGCATAAACAGTATACCACACCCCGGCGGCGACTGTCAACTCTCCAAAGAAGCAGGCGCAAGCGTTTGACTTTTGACGGCATTTATGCTATACTGTTTTTAGCAAAAAATGTATTGGAGGTTTTAAAATGGGCATGATGGAAAAGTTTAGTCTGGAAGGCAAGATTGCACTGATCACCGGTGCCTCCTACGGCATTGGCTACGCCATTGCAAAGGGAATGCACTCTGCCGGTGCAAAAATTGTGTTCTGTGACATCAAACAGGAGTTTGTAGATAAAGGTCTCGCCTCTTATAAGGCAGACGGCATTGATGCCAAGGGCTACGTTTGTGACGTAACCGACGAAGCTGCTGTACAGGAAATGGTGAAAAAAATCGAAGCCGAAGTAGGCGTTATTGATATTTTGGTAAACAACGCCGGAATTATCAAGAGAATTCCTATGTGCGACATGACGGCTGAAGAATTCAGACAGGTCATTGACGTGGATCTGAATGCTCCGTTTATCGTTTCCAAGGCGGTGATTCCCAGCATGATTAAAAAGGGTCACGGCAAAATCATTAACATTTGTTCCATGATGAGCGAGCTGGGCCGCGAAACCGTTTCCGCATATGCCGCTGCAAAAGGCGGTTTAAAGATGCTGACTCGAAATATCTGCTCAGAGTACGGCGAATATAATATCCAGTGCAACGGCATTGGTCCCGGCTATATTGCAACGCCCCAGACAGCACCCCTGCGGGAAAAACAGCCGGATGGCAGCAGACATCCCTTTGATCAGTTTATTATCGCAAAGACTCCGGCTGCACGCTGGGGAGATCCGGAGGATCTGGCCGGCCCTGCTGTCTTTTTGGCATCGGAGGCATCAGACTTTGTCATCGGTAACATTCTCTTTTTAGACGGCGGTATTCTAGCTTACATAGGAAAGCAGCCGTGATTTTCTGCAAGTTAAGCACAAAACAGCTGCGAAGAAATTTGATTTCTTCGCAGCTATTTTTGAATTACCGGACTTTGTAGATCTAGCGCTTTGCTCGTTTAATTTTTTTCGTGGTAGTTTTTTCAAACTCCGTATCTCTGAATTTCACCTTTTTTACTCGCTTATAAGCCGCTACCTTCTGATTGGCCGCCATAATATCCTGTGTAATCTGTTCTTTTACCGCATCGACATTTTCTTCTGCATCCGTATAAACCTCGGCAACAATGATGTCCTTTTCCTGATAAACTACAACCTCGCTGACATTCTCAATTTCTGAAAACAGGGTTTCCAGCTCTTCGGGATACACATTTTTTCCGTTATCCAGTAAAATCAGATTCTTTTTCCGTCCGGTAATACGCAGCAGCCCGTCCTCCATTTTTCCGATATCTCCGGTGTGAAACCACCCGTCTGCCAGAACCTCTGCGGTTTCCTCCGGCTTATTGTAATAACCCAGCATCACAATGTCGCCCTTTACCCAGATCTCACCTTCGCCGTCCTCGGCCGGGTTTGCAATCTTGACCTGAACACCGGGGATCGGCGCTCCCACCGTACCTAAGCGAATATTGTTATTTCGATTTAATGCAACGATAGGAGAGCATTCGGTAATGCCATAGCCGTTAATAATCACAATTCCCAAATCCTCAAAGCCCTTCATGTACTGATCGGCTATGGGAGCACCGCCGGAAATCAGCATTTTCAGATTTCCTCCGAACTGTGCAATGACCGATTTAAAAAATACGGAGCGCAGGTCAATTCCCACCTTACGCAAGGCGTTGCTGACCCGCAGCAGCATTTTCAATTGCTTGGCTTTTCCGCTTTTCTCCGCCGCTTTCCAAATATTTTTATAGAAGTTTTCAATAAACAGCGGTACCGTAGAGATGTGACCCGGCTTGGCCGCCTGAATATCTTTTAAAACCATCTTTAGGCTGTTGTTAATGAAGATGCTGTATCCCATCCAAAGCTGACATACAATACTTGCCGTAAATCCAAAGGTGTGATTCAGCGGCAAAATGGCAATGGTTGTTTCCGGAATATACATACAGGACATACTGAGATAAGCGTCACTGGCAAAATTCTTATGTGAGAGCATGACGCCCTTGGGATCTCCGGTGGTACCGGAGGTGTAAATGACGGCACAGAGCTTTTCCCGGTCAATAATCGTTTCTGCATACTGCCGGCCGCCAGCCGCAATCAGCGCTCTTCCCCGCTCCAGAATACTGTCAAAGTCATCCATGCAGAGCAGCTTTCCGACGGAAATTCCAATCTCCTGCATTTCTTCTACACATTTTTTCTTAGAATGGGCATAAACCAAAATCT
>CATVQN010000194.1 GCA_958346135.1 uncultured Eubacteriales bacterium
TCCGTTCCTATATTGAATAAGCAGGAGGATTTATGCTGAAATTACAAGAGATTACGCTTGATAAAAAAGAAGAAATCAATCGTTTTTTGCATCGAAAATGCAGCCAAAATTCGGAATTTACGTTTACAAATCTGTTTATGTGGCGTAAGAGCTATGATATTAAGTATGTCATTTTAAATGATACGCTTTGCATTATGCCGCAGCATATCGGAGGCCCCAGAAGTGCAACCTTTCCTATTGGGTTTATTCGGGAAGACGGCAGTGAATGCGACATCAAGCCGATTATTGAGATGCTTCTTAAAGATTGCAGAGAATGCGGCAGGGAACCGCTTCTACGGCTCTATGACAATAGAACCGTGGAGAAGCTGGTGAGCGCATTCCCGGGGAAATTTTTAATTACCGAGGATGTCAATTATTTTGACTATGTTTACCGTGTGGAAGATTTAATTAACCTTTCCGGGAAGAAATATCACGGAAAGAAGAACCATATCAATAAGTTTAAACGGGCCTATCAGTGGGAGTATCAGCCCATAAACGCAGAAAACGCCGAGGAGTGCATTGCTCTTTTTGATAAGTGGTGCCGGGAAAAGTCCGAAGAAATTGAAGGCGTAGAAGAGGAACGGGAAGCGGTTTTAGAGCTGTTTCATAATTGGGATGCTTTGGATGTACGGGGAGGCTGTATCCGTGTAGGGGGAAAAATGGCAGCGTTCTCAGTAGGTGAGCCGCTTTGCGGTAAAATGGCGGTCATTCATCTGGAGCATGCCGACGTCAATTACGAAGGAGCATTTGCCATTATGAACCAGCAGTTTTTAGAGCACGAATGGCAGGATTTTGAACTTGTAAACCGTGAGGAGGATATGGGGATTCCCGGAATGCGCAAGGCTAAGGAATCCTATCGCCCTGTGTTTATGGTGAAGAAATATGTGGCAACTCTGATGCCGGAAGGCTTGGGAGACGCATAATAAAAAGGATAGCTGCCCATTGGTGGCTATCCTTTTTTGAGAGAACCGGTGGTAGAACAATCTTTTTGTACCAAATATATCTTTTGATTTTATTCACGGATTTGTCCTGTGCCTAAAATCTGGTATTTGGTACTGGTCAGGGCGTTGAGTCCCATTGGACCGCGGGCGTGGATTTTTTGGGTACTGATTCCGATTTCCGCACCAAATCCAAATTCAAACCCGTCTGTAAATCGGGTGGAGGCGTTTACATACACTGCCGCCGCATCAACACGGTCTAAAAATTTCTGTGCCGCATTGTAATCGTTGGTTATGATCGCTTCGCTGTGGCCGCTGTTATATCGGTTGATATGGGAAATAGCCTGATCCAAATCCTCCACAATTTTCACGCCGATTTTCAAATCCAGATACTCCGTTTCCCAGTCCTCCTCGGTGGCGGGAACGGCGGCAGGGTAGAGGGAACAAACCTTGGAGTCCCCAACAATCTCCACGTTTCGTTTTTCCAGTTCTGCCAGCATATCCGGAAGGAAGGCGGCGGCCACAGACTGGTGTATCAGCAGCTTTTCCTCTGCATTGCAGACAGACGGCCTTTGGGTTTTCGCATTTATAACGATTCTTTTTGCCATCGTGAGATCTGCCGCAGCATCCACATAGACGTGACAGTTTCCGGTTCCGGTTTCAATGGCAGGAACGGTGGCGTTTTCCATAACCGCACGAATCAGGCCTGCACCGCCTCGGGGAATAATAACATTCAAATACTCGTTTAGCCGCATGAGGGCTGTGGCGCTTTCTCGAGAGGTGTCCTCTACCAGATTGATGCTTCCCTCCGGAAGACCGGCAGAATAGGCGGCGTTTTGCATTACTTTGACAATGGCGCGGTTAGAGAAGACAGCTTCCTTACCGCCCCGCAAAATGACTGCATTTCCGGCCTTGATACAAAGTCCGGCGGCATCAGCTGTTACGTTAGGGCGTGCCTCATAGATAATGCCGATGACGCCCAGCGGCACCCGTACCTGACCGATTTTCAAACCATTGGGGCGCTTGACCTGGTGCAGCATCTCGCCGATAGGATCGGGCAAGGCAGCAATCTGTTCAATTCCTTCTGCCATGCTGTCAATCCGTGCTGCTGTCAGCGTCAAGCGATCCAAGAGACCCTTTGACATTCCGTTTTGTCTAGCATGATGCAGATCCCGTTCGTTTTCCTCTAACAGAAAGGTGGTGTGCGTGCGCAGTGCCGAAGCCATTTCGGCGAGAGCCTGACTTTTAACGTCTGCATTTAAGGTGCCGAGAGTATATGCAGCACGCTTGGCCAACTTTCCTTTTTGTGTTAATTCTTCCATAATTTTGTTCATTTTTTTCACTCCCAAAGTGATAGTAGACAAAACGAAGCTGAAATCTTCGCTTGATACCGACAAAAAAAATATAATTTCGGTACTTGATTATTTTTTCCATTATTTCGGATTGATTATATCACAAACATATGATATAATCAACATGAAATCAGAAAAAGTTAGGAGCATCTTTCATGTTATTTGATACCCATGCACATTTGGATGATCCCCAATTCGATAAGGATCGTGAGGCGGTGATAGCGAGTCTAAGAAATTTCGGCGTCACGAAGGTAATGAACATCGGCGCCGATATTAAGACGTCAAAGGCGTCGGTTGCTTTGGCAACGCAGTATGATTTTATCTATGCATCCGTTGGTGTGCATCCCAGTGAGACGGAAAATATGGACGAGTCGGATATGGAAACACTCTATCAGCTGGCAGCAGAGAATCCCAAGGTGCGTGCCATTGGTGAAATCGGTTTGGATTATCACTATGATGACTATGATGCCCAAAAGCAGCAGTATTGGTTCCGGCGTCAGATTGCCCTTGCCAAAGAGCTGGATTTGCCTATTGTGGTGCATGACCGGGACTCGAAAGGCAGAGGTTTTGAAATTCTAAAAGAAGAGGGGATATCCCGGGGGGTAATGCACTGTTTTTCCGGAAGTGCCGAAAAAGCACGGGAATTGGTGAAAATGGGATTTATGATTTCTTTTACCGGGGTTTTGACCTTTAAGAATGCCCGCCGCGCCGTAGAGGCCTGTGCAGCTGTGCCTCTGGAGCGGCTGATGATTGAAACGGACTGTCCCTATATGGCACCGGAACCGCATCGCGGCGAACGGAATTTCAGTGGATATGTGGGGTTTGTTGCTCGAAAAATGGCTGAAATTAAGGGAATATCTTTTGAGGAATTGGCAGAGATTACGATGGAAAATGCAAAACGTTTTTACGGAATTACAGAGTAAAAATACATTGGTACGGCGAATACGCTTGGAGGTATTCTATGGCAACTAAAACGAGACAATTTATTGATGACGGATGGGCGATATGGATTGACGGCGACGACCGCAGTACGGTCTACCTCAATGAATGGATTAACCCAAAGGGAAAAAGCTATGTTGATGTGGGAATCCGTGC
>CATVQN010000195.1 GCA_958346135.1 uncultured Eubacteriales bacterium
GTTCTGATCTTTGTGGCGATAGAACTTAAAAAATTAAATTGCAGTATTGCTGCACAAAAATAGAAATGTTTTTCGCCTAAGGGGTGAAAGTATGGGTGCTTCCTGCCAGTACCGCATAAATGTTCCGCCTGCGCCGTATATTTCGCAGGAGATATATTTTGAATTTTCTAAAAATTTCTCTTGACAAAGAGAAAAAGTTCAGGTATAATATGCTCCTGTAAAGCGCAAAAACTTTACAGGAGCTTGTTTTTGCGATACAGAAATTACTAAGCATCGGCGAAATACGAAGGATCTTTCACACTAAGACTTGCGGATTGAAAAAAGATAGATCAGAAATTTTGGTTTTCCGGCGGGATTGTGTGCCGAAACCGGAAACATACAACAATGGGGCAGGCCCCCTTTGCTGAACCGGGGTGAGGAACATGGAGAAAAATGTTCAGATTGCACTTTTGTTTTCGATTTATCGGAATATGCTGACTCAGCGTCAGGCGGAATGTATTGATCTCTACTACAACGAGGATTTGTCTCTTTCCGAGATCGGAGAGCATATGGGAATTACCCGTCAAGGGGTTCGGGATAACATCAAACGAGGGGAGAATATCCTCTTTGATGTGGAAAATCGTCTCGGTCTGGCACAGCGGTTTTTGGGCATTAAGGAAAAGCTAAGCGAGATTGACCTGCTGATTCAAGAGGTGGAACAATCTCCGAATATTCGATATTTGTCCGATGATATTAAACGGAAGATCAATCGGATTCTCACCATCATCGGTGAGATCAACGAAGAATAGAGAGAAACCGGCAGGGAGGTGCGGCAATGGCATTTGAGAGCTTGACAGATAAATTGCAAAACACATTCCGAAAACTGAAAGGTAAGGGCAAGGTCAGTGAAAAGGATTTAAAGGATGCCATGCGGGAGGTAAAGCTGGCGCTTTTGGAGGCTGATGTCAACTTTAAGGTGGTAAAGGACTTTGTCAGACAGGTGACGGAGCGTGCCTCTGGGGCAGAGGTGATGGAGTCTTTGACCCCGGCTCAGCAGATTATTAAAATTGTGAATGAAGAACTGATTGCGCTCATGGGCGGTACCGAGCAAAAGCTTACCATATCCCCTAAGCCTCCTACCATTATTATGATGGCGGGACTCCAGGGTGCCGGTAAGACAACCACGGCGGCAAAGCTGGGCGGACTTTTAAAGAAACAGGGAAAACGGCCTTTGCTCTGTGCCTGTGACGTTTATCGGCCGGCGGCTGTAAAACAGCTGCAGGTGGTGGGCGGCAAGCTGGAGCTTCCGGTCTTTTCGATAGAGGGAAGCTGCGATGCCGTCGGTATTGCCAAGGCGGGGCTTGCTCATGCTGTAGCACATTCCAATGATGTGTTTATTATCGATACCGCCGGACGGCTGCATATTGACGAGGAGCTCATGAATGAGCTAAAGGACATTTGCCGGGAGGTTAATCCTACGGAGATTCTTTTGGTAGTAGATGCCATGACCGGTCAGGATGCGGTCAATGTGGCGGATGCCTTTAACAAGGAGCTGGAAATCAGCGGCGTGGTACTGACAAAGCTGGACGGCGACACCCGCGGCGGCGCAGCGCTTTCGGTTCGTGCAGTGACCCAAAAGCCCATTAAATACTGCGGTATGGGTGAAAAGCTGACGGATTTGGAGGTATTCCATCCGGACCGGATGGCTTCCAGAATTTTGGGAATGGGCGATATGCTCAGCCTGATTGAAAAGGCGGAGCAGGCGCTTGATATGAAAAAGGCGGAAGAGCTGGAGCGCAAGCTGCGAACCCAGCAGTTTACCTTCAGTGATTTTCTGGATCAAATGGCGCAGATGAAGAATATGGGCCCTATCCAAAATGTGCTGGGGATGCTTCCGGGGATGAACACCAAGACCTTGCAAAATGTGGATGTGGACGAAAAACGTCTTGCCCGTATTGAGGCTATTGTTCTTGCGATGACTCCCAGAGAGCGGGAACTCTTAGATAAGCTGACACCCTCCCGGAAGGAGCGAATTGCCAAGGGCAGCGGCACCAGCATGGCAGAGGTGAATGCCCTTTTAAAGCAGTTTGAGCAGATGCAGAAGATGATGAAGCAGCTCAGCGGCGGCTTCGGAAAGAAGATGAAACGCCGAAAGGGATTCTTCGGCGGTATGCCCGGGGGATTTCCCGGTTTCATGTGAAAAAAATTAGGGCTTATGCCCGAAACTATAACTAATTCTACATTTTTTGGAGGTATTTTTAAGATGGCAGTTAAAATTCGTTTAAAGAGAATGGGCGCAAAAAAGTCGCCTTTTTACCGTGTAGTGGTTGCGGATTCCAGATATCCCAGAGACGGCCGGTTCATTGAGCAGGTTGGTACTTACAACCCGATGACCGATCCCAGTACTACCGAATTTGATGCGGAGAAGGTTCAGAAGTGGATTAAGAACGGTGCACAGCCTACCGATACCGTAAAGCGTCTTTTGAAAGAAAAAGGCATTATCTAATCTCTGGATTGGAGGAACAAGCAATGGGCGAACTTTTAGAGTTTATTGCCAAGTCAATGGTGAGCCATCCCGAAGCCGTAGAAGTCACCGTCAACGAAAAGGAAACGGCAACCGTATTACAGCTGCATGTAGCGGAGGAGGATATGGGCAAAGTGATTGGTAAACAGGGGCGGATTGCGAAGGCAATTCGTACCGTTGTGAAAGCCGCCGTGGGCAGCAACGGCAAAAAAGTCATCGTTGATATTGTGTGAAACAGACTGATGTCGCAGGAGGGATGCGCTTTTTGCGCATCCTCTTTGTGTTTACAGGGAGGAACAGCAGATGGAAAAATTACTGGAGCTTGGCAGGGTCGTCAATACCCATGGTATCCGGGGTGAGGTGAAAATTCAGCCCTGGTGTGATGATCCGGCTATCTTTCATGAGCTTGAATATATTTATGTGGGTGGCGTTCGCTATGATATTTTAAAAACCCGCCTTCACAAGAACTGTGTGATTGCAGCCCTTTCAGGGGTTTTGGATATTGATGAGGCAGAGTTGCTTCGAAATCAAATTGTCACCGTGGAACGAGAGCTGCTGGGCGATCTGCCGGAGGGCGTTTACTATATTGCAGATCTTGAAGGACTTAACGTAAAGACCACGGACGGCGAGGTTTTAGGGACGATTGCCGAGGTGATAAAAACCGGCAGCAACGATGTTTATGTTTTAAAGAGTGAGAGAAAAAAACCGGTTCTGATTCCGGTGATTGATCAGGTGGTAAAGGAGGTCAATCCGGAGGCGGGCTATGTTTTGGTAGAATTGATGGAAGGACTGATCGACTGATGCGGTTTGATATTTTGACTCTGTTTCCGGAGATGTTTGAGGCTGTGCTGGACAACAGCATCATTGGGCGGGCCAAAAAGAAGGGGATTTTGGAGCTAAACT
>CATVQN010000196.1 GCA_958346135.1 uncultured Eubacteriales bacterium
GCCTGAAATGTCAGTAGTTTTGCTGTTTTTTATTTATTCAGTAGACATTATTTACTTGATACTTGCCTTGCGGCACAGGATAAGTTTAAAAAGTATTTGGAATATTTTAAAGTGCCGTATAAGGAATAACTGCAATCAAACTAAATCGTGTATTTTGTGTATATGAATGATTAGGATATTGAGAGAAGTTTGAACTTCTCCGCCATGCAGTCTCTCGCGGACTGTGATAAAAAGGGGCTGTAAAAAACAGCAGAAAAAATCGAGGTTCACCGTAAAATTTGCCGTACCGTCACCAAATATCATGGCGCCGTTTGGAGAATCAACGCCATCTGTGCAGTCGAGCCCGTCACCCGCCGTGCCCTCCAAATTTCCGTTTTATAAAACCCGGTATTATTATAGTGAATCATACTTTCGGTATCAGCATATTCGCTCGAGATATCTTGGTTATAGATTGTTCCGTCCTCGCAGCACAAAGCTTCACCTCCTGTCATTTTACCGGATTAGATTTATACAGCTATAGCTTCTGGCATCTTACCACAATCCGACGCTGTCCCCCATAGGTACAGGTAAACAGCGTCAAATCACTCTCTGTTTCGGTCAGTTTATCCAGTTCCTTCTTCTCCAGTATCTCCGTTGATGTAACCTTGTATTGATACAGATTCCCATTTACATCAAGAAACTGTACCGTATCATCCTTGACGGCATTTTTTAAATTGCCGAAATGCCGCCGATAATTGTGAGCCAAAATAATAAGCCTGCCGTCTTTTGCTGTGCCGCTGTATCTGCAGGCCGATTTTTTCAAATTCTGATAGCTCCACTCTGCGGCAACAGGCAGTTCAATCCCCACAGAGGGAACCGAAACAACCCCTATCATATTGATTCCGTCTATCACCCGCGCAGGCATAACGCCTTCAGACTCATCGATCGCTTGCCGTGTTGCATCAGAAAGCATACTTTCCTCCAAGTTCTCCAGCATTCGGGCAGATTCTTCGCCGGCACGGCGGGAATCCATGGTATTATAACCGAATAATGCCGCTGCGGCCAGAAGCATTCCGCAGCCAATAACAATAAAAATGACCGCCCGCTTCATTCCATATTCCTCCTCTTATCCGAAATGCCGGCAATGCCCAGAATCAAAAATACAATTCCCGAAACAACCAGAAGCGGAATAGGCCAGTTCAGGCTTCCGGTCTGCGGTATGACCACAGCCGATGCCTCTGCCGTACCGCCGGAATCCCCGGAGGCAGTTCCCGGATTTGGGACATACGGCATCGGAGGCGTACCCGCATCCGTTGTTCCCGGCGTTACGGTATTTGTCACTGTAAACCCGTTTGTTTCGCTCCACCCATACGTCGCCGAATAATCCTGAACCTCAGTCTCTATTATGCTGTAGGAATCATTCACGGGAACATACTCAAAAACGCCTTTCCAGCCCCCGCTTTCTGAAAGCTCCAGCTCCCGGTACACACTGCCGTTGCGTATGAGCTGTATCCTTACGCTTTGCGGCCGCAGACCTCTCTCGTTTTCCATGTCATTCCAAAACTTTTCAACCGGAATACGAGTCACGGATGGATTTGACAGCGCCGGCTGCTCATTCACAGGATTCTCTGTGGGATAGGTATTGGTAATGACATAGCCCAAGGAGGCGCTTCCGGTGTAGGATACCTCATATTTTCCATCGGTGTTTTCATAGATACTGTAATTTTCGCTTTGGGGTAAATCCGAAAAGGTATACTGCCAGCCGTTTTCTTCGGTCAGCTGTGCAGAAGTATATTTCTCACCGTCTTTGATCAAGTCCACGGTCATGCTATCCGGCCTTGTCCCGTCTGCATTATTCTGATCATTCCAGACCTTTTTAACGGAAATATTGACCGCAGACGGCTTAACGGGGGGCAAGGGCGGCTCATCCGGCTCCATTCCGATGGTATTGGTGATAATATACAGTCCGCCGTTTATCCTGTTATAGGACGCACTGTAGCCGTCCGGCGAAACCTCTTTCACCGTATATTCGGCATCCGGAAGCTGCGCAAAGCAATAGCTCCAATCATTGGTGTGATCAAGCTGCGCAGTCCGAAATACAACATCATCTTTAATAAGCTGCACCGCTGCATTGTCGGGCCGTATACCCCGTTTATTGTTGTCATCATTCCACTGCTTTCTGACCGAAATCGACAGCTTATCCGGCTGAACCGGAGATGCGGCATCATGCTTATTGGTAATCACAAGCCCCTTTGCAGCACTGCCGGAATAGGATGCAGTATATCCTGCAACCGACATTTCTTCGACCGTATAGCGGCTTAAATTTCCCGGAACGTTGGAAAAAGTATATTTCCAGTGATTTGCGCTGTTTAGCGATGCAGTTTTATATTTTGCACCGTTGCGCAGCAGTGTAACCGAAATACTATCCGGCCGTATACCGTCTGCATTATCAGAATCGTCCCAAATCTTGGTCACCGTGACAGATGAAGTGCTGCCGCCGTGGGAACCAGAATCTTCTCGTTCCGTTTTCACATTGGAAAACACATCATAGACCAAAGTATTGGAAATGCCCTGCTCCGGCATAAAAATAATGTACGGCGATATGGTTTTATAACCCGTCTTTTCCTTTGTCTGCGCCGCCAAATAAACTCCCGGCAAAAGGTTTTTAAAGACCGCAATGCCGGATGGGCCGGTTCGCTTTACTTCACCGGTTGCACCGGTGCGCAGCGCATAGCGGTACAGAAGCTCAGCAGCCGTATACCTTTTATCGGCCGTATCAAGGTCATTGAAATCCATCTCTGCCCCACCAAAGGCAGTGGTTGCTTCATATTGCCCATCCCGCAAATCCGCCGCTTTGAAAACAGAAAGCTCCACATCTTCGATTCCCTGACCGGTATCCTTGCGTGTATATTGAATTGTAAGACTTCCCGCTGTCTCCGAATAAACACCAAGCATCATCGTCAGCAGAAACAGTACGACTATCGCAAGTGAACCCATCTTTTTCATCACAAGCTACATACCTTTCTTCTTTTTTAATTTTCTTTTTATCATATACACCAGAAGTATAACCAGGATTGCCAGAATCATCCCGCACACATACAACAGCATGGTTCGCGTCTGTTTCTTTTTGGTCTCAGCAATCTGTAATTCCTCAACCTGCGGAATATACTCCGTTCGTTCTCCGCGCACCAAAAGCCGGTGTGTATTGATTCCGTACGGAGTACAGGTGACAAGCGTAACATAATCCTCGCCTTCTACGATCTGTAAATCATCGGTATTCTCAGGTAAAACCACCTTAATTTGATCCACCTTATAGGCAAGGTTTTCGTCAAGTACATGGATGAAAAACAAGTCTCCCTTTTTTAGACTATCAATATTGGTAAAAAGTTTCGCAGAAGGAAGTCCCCTGTGTGCCGTAATG
>CATVQN010000197.1 GCA_958346135.1 uncultured Eubacteriales bacterium
ACATCCGTAAAACCGCATAAACTCTATACTTTTAGAGTTTTGCACGTGGCTAATCTATATAAGAAAAACAGCCGACCCCGGCAACAAAGAAAAATCTTCTTCTGTCAGCCGGGACGGCCATGTAAAATGAAATCGTAATAATTTGTTATTTTTTGTCTGTTAAATCCTTTATGACCTCTCCGGCGATAATCAGTCCTACAACGGAAGGAACAAAGGCGTTACTGCCGGGCACTTGGCGGCGCTGGGTGCATTTTCTTACGGTACCGGGGGGACAGATGCAGTTTGTACGGCAGCTGACTGCCATATCATCCACCGGTGTAATCGGCTTTTCTTTTGAATATACAACCTTTAGCTTTTTAATGCCTCTGCGCTTTAACTCATGCCGCATGACTTTGGCAAGGGGACAGACTGATGTGCTGTAGATATCGGCAATTTCAAAAGCTGTGGGATCCATTTTGTTTCCCGCCCCCATCGAACTGATGATCGGTGTGCCTGCGATATCCGCATTCATCACAAGAGCGATTTTCCCGGTTACGGTATCAATGGCGTCAACAATGTAATCATAATCCGCAAAGCAAAACTGCTGTGCCGTTTCCGGCATATAAAAGGTTTTGTGGGTGTGTACGATAACGTCCGGATTGATTTCGGCGATTCTTTCGGCGGCAACGTCAACCTTGTATTGACCCACGGTTTTGCGCGTGGCAAAAATCTGCCTATTTATATTAGTCAGGCAAACCTTATCATCGTCAATCAGATCGATTGCTCCGATGCCGGAACGCACCAGCGCCTCTACTGTATAGCCGCCTACGCCGCCGATTCCGAATACGGCAACGCGGGATGCGGCCAGTTTTTCCATAGCCTCTTTTCCAAATAAGAGTTCGGTTCTTGAAAATTGATTCAGCATGAAGAGCTTTCCTCCGTTGAAAACTGTGTGCCGTCTTTGGAAAAAACTACATTGAGTTTTTTCGCGGCAAAAAATGCAGTAATAAATTTTTTTGTTTCTTCTGTCGGATTTTCCATTGAAAAAGATTGTCCGCCGCAGCAGTCATGAAAATGTATTACGCAGTCAAATTGATTTTTGACTGCGGTTTTGAGTTCGGTTACTTCTGATAAGGTAAGTGTATACATGATATTATCCTTTCCGCTGCATTGCTTTTATTATACTCAAATCAGATGAAATATTCAATTGTTTTTTCGGCGGTCAGCATGGTTTTTTTGTTGAAGAGAAGAACGGCTTCGCGAAGTTCGGATTCTCCCAACGCATAGAGGGCATGATCTTCCCTGTTGAAATAGGAAACCGGAACAATACGGTTATAGGAAAACGGATGCTTTAACGTAACGGTAATATCTTTCTGGGGAAAAGCGTCTTCCTGATAATAGGGGTCAAACATGAGAATGCTGTCATTTTTCTCTCCGGTCAGAAGGACATAATGTGCGACATCATGATAAAGCCGGACGATGGCAACACCGCCTCGGTGCAATGCATCGTTGACAATGCTGTTTTTGGAAAGAGACACACTTTTGCCGGAAAGATACCGGCTCGTAACAGAGAGCTTTCCGGTTTTTCCGAAGCCATCGAGCCAGTTGCTTAAAAACATCATAGCGGTGCAAGAGGTTCCGCTTTTGCCAAATGAACCCTCCGCACCGTAGCAATCCAGGCAATAAAGCATAATATTCCGAATCATTTCAGGAGGAATTTCCTCCCGCTCAAACAGAAAACTGATGGCGTTTAGCATCGAGGTAGGACCGCAATCATATTCCGTCATTTGGTAATGCAGGGGATTTTTCATAAAATATTACTCCTTTGAGAGCATCAGTGCCAGTGCGAGCTTGGCACTGTGCTCCAGTTCGGTCGCTGTGGTGTATTCTTCGCAGGAATGACAGAGATTCATGGCGGTCGCCACCACCAGCCCGGAAATACCGTGCTGTGTTAGAATATTATTGTCGCTGCCGCCAAAGGTTTGGCACAGCCGGGCGGTCAGACCTTGGCTGCCGCAGGCTGCGATAAAGCGCTTTGCTGTATTGCTTTCCGGATCGATGCGATAGGCGGAGAGGTTTAGCGTGTGTTCAATCTTTACTTTTGCTCCATACCTGTCGGCTGCTGTATGCATTTTTTGGGTTATATCGGAGAGCAGCTGGAGTGCTTCTCGGTCGGAATAGCTTCGAATTTCTCCTGTCAGTATACAGGAATCCGGAACAATATTATCGGCGATTCCGCCGGTAACGGTGCCAAAATTCAAGGTTGCGCTGCCGATACGCCCGCATGGAATGGCATCAATTGCGCAAGCGGCGGCACAAATGGCATGAATCCCACTTTCGGGCGAAAAACCCGCATGCGCACAGCGACCGATAAACGCAGCGGTAAAGGACAGAATTGCCGGCGCTTGATAGGCTGCATCGCCTACCGGGCCGGAAAGATCAAAGATATAAGCCTCCTTCGAGTGAATTTCGGAAAAGTCCAAAGCCTTTGCGCCGCTGCAATAGGGTTCTTCAGCTACGGTGAAAAGCAGTTCGATCGGACGATGAGGAAGATCTGTATCTTTTAATGCCCGAAGCGCTTCCAAAATAGAAACAATCCCGGCACAGTCATCTGCTCCGAGAATTGTTTCGCCCGCTGAGGTAATGCGGCCGTCCTTTTCTGTTTTTATTCGTTTTCCGCGGGAAGGTTCTACCGTATCAAGGTGAGCGCAGAAAAGAAGAGGAGGAAGGTCGAGGCTGCCCGGAAGGTAGGCGTGCAGATTTCCGCAGCTGCCACCAATTTTTTCTGCCGCTGCGTCCTCTGAAACGGAAATGCCCAGCTGAAACAGCTGCTTTTTAACAAAGTCTCCGATCCTCCGTTCCTGAAAGGAAGGACTATCCATGGAGATTAGTTTTTCAAATAGGGGTAAAAGACGGTCTGTTTTTATCATTGCGATTCCTTTCCGGCGGCGACCATATTCATGAAATATTGATGCACCGACAGATTTTCGTTCAGCTCCGGATGAAATGCCGTTACGAGCTGGTTCTTCTGCCGTGCCGCAACAATATGTCCGCCTGCTTCGGCCAGAATTTCCGTGTCCTCCTGAACCGCCGCAATATACGGGGCGCGGATAAAGGTCATGGGAATTTTTCCGATTCCTTGAAATGCCTGCTCGGTGTAAAAACTACCCAGCTGCCGTCCATAGGCGTTGCGGACGGCAGTGATGTCCATGGTTGCCAGATGCTTTCTTTCATCGTTTTCAATCTGCTTGGCAAGCAGTAAAAGCCCTGCGCAGGTTCCGAAGACGGGTAGACCACCCTCGATGTAATCTTTGATTCTGTCAAATAGATTTAGCTCGTGCAGCAGTTTTCCCTGCACCGTACTTTCGCCGCCCGGGATAATCAGCCCGTCAAAGGACTGATTCAAGTC
>CATVQN010000198.1 GCA_958346135.1 uncultured Eubacteriales bacterium
ATATTACGAATAGGTATTTTTAGAAGAAATGCAAAAAATCTGAATGATCGGTTTATTTCCATCAGACAGCGCAGAACATTTGGCAGTATATTTTCTGATTTTTTATCCATACTAGGAATATGTTGATACGATATATTATTTATGGATTTTTAGGATGGAATATTGAAATTATTTGGACCGGTCTCACCTCGCTGTCCACCGGAAGCCGAGATTTGGTTGGGCATACCTCGGTGTGGATGTTTTTTATCTACGGTGCAGCGGTGTTTTTGCTGGAGCCTGTTCATGCGTGGATTGGGAATATGCATTGGTTTTGGCGCGGATGTATTTGGATGTTATTGATTTTCGTGATTGAATTTATTAGCGGTATGATTTTAAAATCGATTGGAATTCAGGCATGGAATTATACCGGACCGACCTCAATTTTAGGTGTAATTCGCCTGGATTATGCCCCGCTGTGGTTTGCAGTGGGGCTGATTTTCGAGAAAGTCCACAATTTGCTTTTAAGCTATCATATTGGAATGAAATAAGAGTCGCCATATGACGACTCTTATTACTCCTTATAGGAGATTAAAAAGACGACAGCAAGCAGATTTGATTTAGACGTTATTGATTTGTTTTTAGGTTAGGGAACTGAATTTTAACGCATATTCTCTCCTAAGGTATGTATATACTTAATATAGGATATCGAGGGAGGGAAACAGATGATTATTCATGTAGTGACAGCGGGAGAAACCATGACGGATATTGCCAATCAGTATGGGGTTCGTTTATCGAATTTACTGGCGGACAACGGCATGACGCCGGAAGAATTTCCGGTGGTAGGCCAGGCAATTGTCGTACAGATACCGGAACTAATGCACACGGTACAGATAGGAGAGAGCTTATATGATATTGCGGCGGAATATGGAATCACGGTTTATCAGCTGTTTCGCAATAACTATAAGCTAGGAGGCATTTCGGAAATCACACCGGGTCAGGAATTGGTGATTCGATATCAAAATCAAGGTATCAACGGTTTCCTTGTCACTAATAGTTATGCCTATCCGTATATATCAACCGAGCTCTTGCGAGAACAGCTTCCGTTTCTTTCGTATTTTACTCCGTTTACATACGGAATCACAGTAGATGGCGGCCTGGTGGATTTACAGGATGAAGTGCTTTTAGAGGTGACAGGAGAATACGAAACGGAGCCGCTGATGCATCTGTCAACCCTGACAGAGGAGGGGAATTTCAGCAATGAGCGTGCCAGCATGATTTTTAATGACCCAATTAAGCAGGAGAATCTGATTGAAGAAATTTTGCGAGTTGTTCAGGAGAAGGGATATCGGGGCGTAGATGTAGACTTTGAATTTATTTTTCCGGAAGAACGCTATGAATATGTTACCTTTTTGCAAAATCTGCGGCTTAGGTTAAACCCGCTGGGATATCCGTTGTTTTCGGCGCTGGCGCCTAAGACAAGCGATACTCAGAGAGGTATTTTGTACGAGGGACATGATTATGCCGGAATCGGCGCTGCGGTGAACGGTGTATTGCTGATGACTTATGAATGGGGATATACATATGGTCCGCCGATGGCGGTTGCGCCGATAGAGAATGTGCGGCAAGTGGTAGAATATGCCCTTACGCGTATTACAAGAGATAAGATGTTTTTAGGAATACCTACCTACGGTTATGACTGGACTCTACCTTATCAGCCGGGAAATCCGGGAGCGCCATCCCTATCACCAGTAGAAGCAATTGATATTGCCCGGAGATACCGTGCGGAAATTCAGTTTGACGAACGTGCAAAGTCGCCTTGGTTTCGGTATACCGATGAAAGCGGAACTCTGCATGAGGTGTGGTTTGAGGATGCCCGCAGCATTCAGGCAAAATTGGCGCTTGCAAGCAATTATGGACTTCGGGGAATCGGATACTGGAATTCCATGCGGGAATTTCCTCAGAATTGGGTGGTTTTAAATAACGAATACCGCATTGATACAGATCCGCAGTTTTTATAATATATGGTAATATGCACAAAACCGTTTGCATTTGCAAACGGTTTTGTATTATTGAGTCTTTATCAGCCTCCGAGATAGGCTTTTTTAATTTCGTCGCTTTGTGCCAATTCTTTTCCTGTGCCTGACAGTTTGATTCTGCCGGATTCTAGTACATAGGCGCGATCAGCAATGGCCAAAGCCATTTCGGCGTTTTGCTCTACCAACAAAATGGTTGTGCCGGCGTCATGAAGCTCTTTAATGATGTCAAAAATCTGCTGTACCAAAATCGGTGCCAGACCCATAGATGGCTCGTCCAGCATCAAAAGCTTAGGTTTGCTCATAAGTGCGCGCCCCATAGCAAGCATTTGCTGTTCACCGCCGGAAAGAGTACCGGCAGTTTGGTTTTTGCGATGTTTTAAGCGGGGAAATCGCTCATATACATCGGCAATTCCTTCTTTGAGGTATGCCTTGTTGGTATAGGCACCCATTTCCAGGTTTTCCTGAACTGTCATTTGTAAAAAGACATGACGGCCTTCCGGAACATGTGCCAGACCTTTTGCCACCAGCTTATATGCCTCTGTATGAGAGATGTCATCGCCCATTAAGCGAATGGAGCCGGTTTTTGAGCGCAGAAGCCCGGATATGGTGCGAAGTGTAGTGGTCTTTCCGGCACCGTTTGCACCGATTAAAGCGACAATTTCGCCTTCGCTGACAGAAAGAGAGATGTCACGCAGGGTGTGAATCTGCCCGTAATATACGTTGATGTTATCCACCTCTAGCATATCAGTTTCCCTCCTTCTTTTTCTTGCCTAAATAAGCTTCAATTACCGTGGGATTGGACTTAATTTCCTCGGGAGTACCTTTTGCAATGACCTTTCCATGGTCAAGCACACAAATGCCCTCACAAATATTCATGACCAAATTCATATCATGCTCAATCAGCATGACTGCAATCTGGAACTTATCGCGAATTCTGCGGATGTTCTCCATCAATTCGGTTGTTTCAGATGGGTTCATACCCGCTGCAGGTTCGTCAAGTAATATAATACCGGGGTGTGTTGCCAGAGCCCTGGCAATTTCCAGGCGGCGCTGTGCGCCGTAGGGAAGGGAGCCTGCCTCTAGATTGGCGAGCTGATCCAAGCCGAAAAAGGAAAGCAGTTCCATGGCTTCGTCCCTTGACTGCTTTTCAGATTTTCTATAGCCTAGGGTATGCGTCAAAGCAGAAAAAAGATTCTGATGCGTTGAATTGTGAAGCCCAACCTTTACGTTGTCAATGACCGACATATTGGAAAAAAGCCGTATATTTTGAAAGGTTCTGGCAATTCCCATCCGGCTCACCTGTGCCACCGTCTTATGCTCTGTGGATTTGC
>CATVQN010000199.1 GCA_958346135.1 uncultured Eubacteriales bacterium
TCCCGGCTCTGTGCAGAGAGAGAATAATGTTCATGGTAATGGGGAATAAAATTGCTCCTTTGATGCCGAACCATATGAAGCCAAGATAGATACAGATAATGGCCACAATCGGCGGAAGGCCCAACTGATCGCCGATTACTTTCGGTTCGATAAACTGCCGTACTGCGGTGATAATCAGATAGAGCAGTACCAGCCCCAGCGCCAGATAGAACCGCTGTTGCAACAGGGAAATCAAAGCCCATGGCAATACGATGGTTCCTGTGCCCAACACCGGAAGGGCATCAGCAATGGCGATAATGGCCGCAATGCCAAAGGGGTTATGAATCCGAAGCGCCAGAAAGCCTACGGAAAGCTCTATAAAAGTAATTGCCATTAAAATCAGATAAGCTCGCAGATAGCTGACCAGTGTCTTTCCCAGATAGCTGCGAATGTCGTTTAGCATGGCCTTATTTTTATCCGGAATCTGACGCTTGATAAAATCCATAAAATTATCATAGTCTATTCCGATAAAGAGCGAGGATAGAATTGTAAAAATCAGAGAGATCAGCATCAGTGGGAGCTTGGTGGAGGCACTCGCCAGCGAGGAAAGCACGGTTGTAGACAGATCAATCAGAGAGGCTTGTAATCCGTTGAGCATTTCAGTTAAGGTTTCTCCCACCTGCTGTGCAATTTCCGGTGAGAACCGTTTGGCAAAGTCCAGCAGTCCTTGGTTGGCCATGCCTAGGAACGGCGCAATTTCTTGGGTATAAAATTCAGGCAGGTTCAGGCAGAATTCCTTGATGTTCTGAAACAAAGCGTTTCCTAGCAGCCAAATCAAAAATCCCATTAGTACATAACCCAGCAGAATAACCAAAAAGGCACAAACTCTCTTGTTTATTTTGGTTTTTCGGGAAAGAAAACGAATCAGAGGCAAGAAAATCAGGGAGATGATAAACCCGAGAAGAAACGGCATCACCCAACGGATAACATATTCCAGAACCAAAAAAGCCAGGAACAGCACCAGAGCCAGATACGTTATATTGATGATAAAGGTCTTTCGTTTTGCAGCTTTTTTTAAATCCATAATCCATTCCTTCATTTTTAAGTGCAGCAAGCCTTGTTTTATCATAGTTCCAATTCTTAAAAAAGGCGGAAAGCCACTGCTGTGGTTACAGAAGTTTTCTGTATAGGGTTTTACCAGAGGTATATTCTCGAAATATGAGATTCCCTAATTTCCTAGTATTATACAATATATTGCGTCAAATAGCAAGTATACCTTGAAAAAAAGATTGCATTTTTAAAGCAGCTGCGCTATAATGTAGTCAGCAGGAGTATCTGTTGAAAGGAGAATTGATATGCAATTTTGTAATAAGTGCGGGACGGCGCTTGGCGAACAGGACGCATTCTGTCCGGTGTGCGGTGCGTCAGCTGCGGAGAACCGGCGCAATACGGTGTGCGGCAACTGCGGCGCAGCACTCGGTCCGGATGACCAGTTTTGTACTGCGTGTGGTGCGCCTACCGGGAATCCGAAGGTTTACCAGGGGCAGGTTTATCAGACGCCCGGCGGTCGTTCTAAATTAGTGGCGGGACTGCTGGGCATTTTTGTAGGCGGCCTTGGAATCCACAATTTCTATTTAGGAAAGATTTCTCTGGGAGTTATTCAGATTATTGTAACAATGGTTACCTGCGGAATCGGTTCGATCTGGGGATTCATTGAAGGAATCCTGATTCTTTGTGATCGCATTACGGTAGATGGTGACGGAAAACCGCTGAATCCTTAACGTTGAAAAGCCTGCTGTCGGGAAGATTGGTATTCCCGGTGACAGGCTTTTTAGTATGGCAAAATATTTTCGGTGGTCTTTTTACGGCAGTGATGGGTCAGCTAAGTTGCCGTTTCAGCTTGGGCATCTTGAGGAAGTAAGTAATCACAAACAGGAGTGCTGCACCAAGCCAGGCCAGCGGACCGGCCAAGCAAACTCCCATATAGCCAAATGCAGCAGCCAGAACAAAGGCACCCACCAGCCGGCACAGGAGTTCAATAACACTGCCGATTAACACAATGCCGGTGCTGCCGACGCCCTGCATGACGTTGCGGAAAATGAAAATACAGCTAAGGATGGGATAACAGCAGGCGGTGATGGATAGGTATTGTCTGGAGTAATAAACCATCTGTTCTGCATTTTCCGCATCGGCACCGATAAAAAATAAGGTCAATGTACGGCCGAATAGGATAATCATTATGGCGCCGATGATTGCAATTGTCATGGTAATGACCGTGCATTTTCTGACACCTTCCCGGATTCTGGTATAGGATCTTGCACCGTAATTCTGACCCACAAAGGTAGCAAGGGTCAGACCGAGAGAGGTCAGAACCTGGGAGACAAGTTGTTCGGTTCGGCTGGCAGCTGCGTAGCCGGCCATGGCAATGGCACCGTAACTGTTTAGACTTGCCTGTATGGCCATGGCGCCGACTGCGAGTACGGAGCTTTGTACTGCCATAGGAATGCCAAGGCGAAGGTGATACCAGGCAAAATGCCAGTCAAACTTCCAGTTTGATCTTTTTAGATGCAGAATCGGAAATTTTTTGCCTATATAAAATAGACACAGCAGTGCAGACAGACCTTGTGAGAAGACCGTGGCGACCCCTGCACCCATGACACCCATATGAAGATTTAGAATGCAGAAAAAATCCAGAATGATGTTTAAAACCGAGGCCAAAAGTAAAAAATACAGGGGTGTACGGCTGTCGCCCAGTGCGCGGATGACGCTGGACAGATAGTTGTAGAACATCGCAAGTGGGATGCCCCAGAAAATGGCGTTCAGATATTTTTGAGCCTCATTAAGAATTTCCTCCGGGGTATTTAAAATCAGCAGCAGCCATCGGGAAAGTGCCACACCGATAAAGGTCAGAATGACAGAAAAACCAATCCCCAACATGGCGCCCATGGCGGTACTGCGGCGAACACCTTCCATATCTCCTGCGCCAAAGCGCTGGGACACAATAATGGCAAACCCGCCGGTCAGCCCGATGGCAAATCCGACAAGAAAGAATACCAGAGAGCCGCTGGCGCCTACAGCGGCCAAAGCGTCCACACCCAGCGTTCTACCTACAATAATCGTAACTACCATGGAATAGAGCTGTTGAAAAACATTGCCGATAATCAGCGGAATACTAAAGAGCAATAGATGACGCAGAATACTGCCCCGGGTCATATCAACGACCTTTTCCTTTTTCATTTTCACACACTTCCTTTGCATTTCCCAAGTTTTGTTTTCGTGTGATGGTTGATACAATATACTACCGAAAAATGATTTTGTCAACCCTTTTTTCTGAAATCCTAAATATATTTTCCAAAAA
>CATVQN010000200.1 GCA_958346135.1 uncultured Eubacteriales bacterium
ATGCGTGACGGAAAAATATCCGGTTCTGAATACTTTGTCTTTGAACAAGACGAAAACAGCCGCAAAGAGCTGCTCTCCGGGTTTATGAAGGAATACTATTTTAATGCAACCATGATTCCCCAGGAAATTTTGATACCGGACACCTTTGAGGATATGGAAGAGGTACAGGCATGGCTGACCCAAAAGACCGGACATAAGATAACCCTCCATCATCCGCAGCGGGGCGAAAAGGCTGCCTTAGTGGATATGGTGCATAAAAATGCGGGGGAATCCTTAGAAAAGTACCGGTTTAACCGAGATCGGGAGCGTTTGCAAACCAACGAAATTCTGGCACAGCTCATGAAAACACTGCATCTTTCTGCGCCGCCGTTTCGGATTGAATGCTATGATATTTCCAACATCTCCGGAACCCAGAGCGTCGGTGCCTGCGTCGTTTATCGAAACGCCAAGGAATCCAGAAAGGATTACCGGCGGTTTCGGATTAAAACCGTTGAGGGCGCCAATGACTACGAGAGTATGCGTGAAGTTATTTACCGCCGCTTTTCCCGGGCGTATCAAGAAACAGATGCCATCGCAAAGAACGAGATGGAAGAAGAGAAGGCAAAATTTTTGCCGCTTCCGGATTTGATTCTCTTAGACGGCGGCAAGGGACACGTCTCGGCGATTAAGCTGCTTATGGAAACGCTGGGGGAAACCATTCCGGTATTCGGGCTGGTGAAGGATGATAAGCACCGCACCCGGGGACTGACGGACGAAAACGAAGAATTTCCTTTGGATAAGGACGGTGATCTGTTTAAATTTCTCACCTGTATGCAGGACGAGGTTCATCGCTTTGCCATTACAGCCTTCCGCAAACGCCATGAGGACAGCGCCCTCCATTCGGAATTGGAGGATATTCCCGGTATCGGCGCTGCCAAGCGCAGGGATTTGCTGCGCACCTTTATTACGGTGGAACGAATCAAACAGGCCGGATTTCAGGAGCTTTGCGATGTGGTGGGCAAGCGAGCCGCACAGAGCATTGTGGATTATTTTCACGAAGGAGAATCAGAACATGAATTTTAAGCCTTTTGTCGATGAGGATAAATTGGAAAAACAGCTCATTACGGACCGTCGCTATATCCATCAGCACCCCGAGCTTTCTTTTTGCGAAACGAATACCATGCAGTATGTCTGCGACCGCCTTGATGCCATGGGAATCCCGTACCGAAAAGGGATTGCCGGTACGGGGGTTTTGGCCGAAATCCGGGGAAAAAACCTCGGGAAATGTCTTTTGATCCGTGCGGATATGGATGCGCTTGCGCTGGAGGAAAAGCGGGATACCCAATATACCTCCCAAAACCGTGGCGTGATGCACGCCTGCGGTCACGATGCCCATACCGCCATTGCGCTGAGCACCTGTGGACTGCTCTATGAAATGCGGGATCGTTTTTCGGGAACCGTCAAGGTTGCCTTTCAGCCGGGAGAGGAAACCACCGGCGGAGCAGAGCCTATGATTCAGGAGGGAATTTTGGAAAATCCCAAGGTGGATGCGTGTATTGCACTGCATATGGATTCTGACCTGGAAACGGGAACCATGCGGGTGAAATCGGGGCCCATGTACGCATCGCCGGACGATTTTTCGATTGTGATTAAAGGCCGGGGGGGCCACGGTGCAGAACCCCATCTGGCTGTGGACCCAATTTTGGTTGCCGCCCAGGTGATTTGTCAGCTGCAAACCATTGTCAGCCGGAATTTGGATCCCTTTGAAGAGGCGGTTGTCACCGTCGGCTCTATCCATGCGGGAAATGCGACAAACGTGATTCCGGACTCCGCTAAGCTTTCGGGAACCGCCCGTGCTTTAACCGAAGAAATGCGGAGCTTTCTGTCGGAGCGTATTCACACCATCACCAAGAATATCTGCGCCGCCTACGGCGCCGAATACGAGTATGAATTTATCAGGCTGTTTCCGCCGCTTATCAATGATGCTGCAATAGCGGCAGCGCTTTTTGAGAGCGCCAAACGCTGCCTTAGGGCCGAAAACTGTATTTGGGGCGGACATCCCACCATGGCCGGCGAGGACTTTGCCTATTTTTCGCAAAAGGTTCCGTCCGCACTTTTTAAGCTGGGATGCCGCAATGCGGCGCTGGGAATAACGGCACCGATCCATAATCCCTATTTTGATATTGATGAAAATTCCATGAAGTACGGAGTTGCTATTTTTGCGGATTTTGTGATGCATTTTTTAAATTGAGAATTGCATCATTTTCCCGGTCGTCTGCACAGAAATAGAAGCAGGAGGAAGAAGGATGCCGCTGCGTTTTCGCAGTAACCGTATTGAGGTAGCATACACCGTCTTTTTGATAAATACATTCTTGTTCCGAGCAATGGATTGTAGACATAATCTCCATCCCTTCTCAAAGTAGTTATCTTTAGTTTGGGCGAAAAAAATGAAAAACATACAGAAAAACGGCTCCGCAAATTGCAGAGCCGCTATCTATATGAAAAGGGCATGTGCGCACGATGCACCTGTCACTATTACCTTATGAAAAAAAGGAATTTTGGTTCCAAAAAATCAGAAAAGAGGACGGCTTATGATCCTGATTTATAACCCAGATTTGTCGGATGCGATGCTGCATACACTGAAAAATCTTGGGGCTTGGCTCATACCTTCGCTCCGTTTGCCACAGCTTCCCAAGGGAATTTCCGGTCATCCGGATATACAAATTCATTCTATTGATGACAAAACAGCCATCTGTGCTCCGGAATGCTATCCATACTACAGACAGCATTTACCCCGGGACATCACCTTAATGAAAGGAAATTCACCACTTTTTAGAACCTATCCCAACGACTGTGCATATAATGCAGCGAGAATCGGAAATTTTGTGTTCTGTAACACCGCTTGCTGTGATTCTCGGCTGCTAACGGAATACCAGAACCGAGGCTATACCATTGTACACACCAAACAGGGATATACCAAATGCAATCTATGTGTGATTACGGATAAATTTGTTTTCACCGAGGATGAAGGTATACATAAAACAATTATGGGAAACAAACTTCCGATAGAAAGCATTTTACTGCCAAAGGGTGAAATTTCGCTGAAGGGATATCCTTACGGATTTATCGGCGGTGCTGCCGGTCATGCCGGGGATTCCATTCTCTGGTACGGAAGTCCTAAGTCATGCAGCTATGCTTTAAAAATTGAAAATATCCTACGCAGGAATCAGAAAAAAGAGATTGTACTTTCCAAAGAAAAATTATGTGATTTAGGAGGTATAATCTGCTTTTTCCGGTGACATATTAGGTAGGCAGTTTATACCGAAAGCTTCGTAGGAAAGGGTGAAGTATTTGGAA
>CATVQN010000201.1 GCA_958346135.1 uncultured Eubacteriales bacterium
ACCGCATCGATTAACAACTGTGTATCTCTCTCTAAGCGTACAATAAAGAACAATCCATAAGTAACCAAAACTTTTCTTGCGCAATCATCAACCACCAAATGTCCGCTAAAGCAATTACAAATATTTTCAGGGAAAATATCCGTATCGCAGCAGCTGCATCTGCAGCCACAGTCACAATCGCAGTCGCAGCAGTCTTCTTCCTCGATTTTTGCAGTCAACGCTACCGGCTCCACTACCTCAACTGTTACAGTCGGCATATTGGTCTTCTGCCATGTCTCGGCAATGGTATTTCCTTCGTTTGGATTAAACCTAGAGCTAAAGAGCTTGGAATTTCCTTCCGAACCGAATAGGATGATGCGCTTGTCATAGGTTGTCAACCCCCGAACTATGGTAGGATTGCAAACGCCACTGAATATTTCCAAGGTGACGCATACAAAGAATTTCAGGTCAACGGAAAAATATCCCCGGTTAAAGGAAAGCGGTTCAATATCGGTAAACACCCAGATGATCTCCGCCTTTTTCAGTTTTACATTGATGGCCTGCTCCAAAAGGGCCTGCCCCTCAGCAGTCAAATATACTCTTTGATCTGCCACACAGTCCCGATCCCGGCAGGAATCGTAAATCTGGTTGCTGTTAACACATACCGGATCCGAAAAATGATTGGCGCGCCGAATCCTGGTATCCTCGCGCTCCTCGGCAGCATCAGCCCGTACAGCCTCCGCTTCGCCGCGCTCATTTTCGTTCTCGTTCCGACAGCAAACAAAACAGTCATCCCGATGACCGGATCCATGATTCCGTCTGTCGTTTTTATCGTTCATATCTGTTCCTCCTTTTCAAGATGACGACATCTTCTATGCCGTCTCAATACCATCATATGGCCGCTTTTCGGTTTTGTTACGGCATTTTCAAAATTATGTAAACGCGCTTTCCCTCTTCATCTTAATTTATTGTATAAAATGCCCAACTTTTAAAATAAAAATTGTACAATTTTAGGTTGAAATATCAAATAAAATCAAGTACAATATAGAATAAGCAGATTCAAATTATTCTGCAATGTCAAATTACTATTTAGGAGGGCTGTCGTTTGAAACTTTATGACACATCAAAAATTAAAAACTTTTGTTTATTAGGTCACGGAAATGCAGGTAAGACCTCGCTGGCTGAAGCCATGCTGTACACATCCGGAAACATTGATCGTCTGGGAAGGACTACTGACGGAAATACCGTTATGGATTTTGACCCTGAGGAAATCAAACGCAAGTTCTCGATTAGTACCGCACTGGCCGCCTGCGAATGGAAGGGTGTAAAATTCAATATTTTAGATACACCCGGATACTTTGATTTTGTAGGCGAGGTGCAGAGTGCCGTTCGGGTGGCAGACGCCGCCATTATTGTGCTGAGCGGAAAATCCGGCCTGACCGTAGGTGCGGAAAAAGCATGGAAATACTGTGAAGAACGGGGTATTCCCCGCATTTTCTTTATCAACAAGGTTGACGATGAACGGGTTAATTATCAGGGGGTACTCCAGCAGCTAAAGGATAAATACGGCAAAAAAATTGCCCCCTTCCAGCTGCCTCTGCGCGAAGGTGAGAAAATCACCGGTTTTATTAACATTGTGGAACAGGAGGCCAGAAAGTTCGACGGTGACCGAACCGTTACCGCCGAAATGCCTCCGGGTATGGAAGAAGAGCTGGCTCCCCTGCGGGAGATGATTAACGAAGCGGTTGCCGAGACTTCGGAGGAGCTGATGGACAAATATTTTAGCGGCGAGGCCTTTACCCTGCCGGAGATGTACGAAGCGCTGCGCACCGGCGTTGCCGAAGGGGATATTGTTCCTGTTCTCTGCGGAAGTGCCTATCACAAGCTGGGCATTTCCTCATTGATGAATGCCGTTCACGCATACTTCCCATCGCCGGACAGCCGTGACGAGTTTATCATCGGCACCAAAAAGGATGGATCCTCCTCCCGGTTGAAAATCGACGTGGCGGATCCCTTATCTGCCTTAGTCTTTAAAACCGTAGCGGATCCCTATGTAGGAAAGCTCTCTTATTTTAAAGTATATTCCGGCGTTATGACACCGGACACTACCGTTTATAATATGAACAAAGATATCAATGAAAAAATCGGAAAAATCTTTGTCATGCAGGGAAAACGGCAGGTAGAGGTTGAACGGCTGAACGCCGGAGACATCGGCGCTGTAGCAAAGCTGACCAAAACAGGCACCGGCGACACACTAAGCGGTCTAAACCATCCTTTACAGCTGGAGGGCATTGATTTTGTAAACCCCAATATGAGCCTCGCAGTGGTTGCCAAAGTCAAGGGCGACGAAGAAAAGATTGCGCAGGGACTGACCAAGCTGATGGAAGAGGATAAAACCTTCATCTTAGAAAATAACAAGGAAACCCGCCAGCAAGTTTTAAGAGGTCTGGGAGATCAGCATATCGACGTCATTGCAAGCAAGCTGAAAAATAAGTTCGGGGTGGATATCTCCTTTGAAAAACCTAAGGTACCTTACCGGGAAACGATCCGAAAGAAGGTCAAAGCAGAAGGCAAGCACAAAAAGCAGTCCGGTGGTCACGGTCAATACGGCCATGTATGGATTGAATTTGAACCCAGCGAAACGGAAGGTCTAACCTTTGAAGAAAAGGTATTTGGCGGCAGTGTTCCCAAGGGCTACTTTCCGGCAGTGGAAAAGGGCTTGGCAGAATCCATGCAGCACGGTGTACTTGCGGGCTATCCTATGGTGGGATTAAAGGCCACCTTGGTAGACGGCTCCTATCATGATGTAGACTCCTCGGAAATGGCCTTCAAGATTGCGGCAAATCTGGCTTACAAGGCCGGCATGGAACAGGCATCTCCTGCACTGCTGGAGCCTATCGGACTTTTGAAAGTCTTAGTACCGGATCAATATACCGGTGATATTATCGGCGACATCAATAAACGCCGTGGCCAAATGCTGGGCATGACGCCGCAGGAGGACGGCATGACCATGATTGAAGGCGAGGTTCCTATGGCAGAAATGCATACCTACGCATCAGATCTTCGCAGTATGACTCAGGCGCGGGGTAGCTTTGCCTTTGAATTCAGCCGCTACCAGGAGGCACCTCAAAATGTAGTTGATAAAATTGTAGCTGAGACAAAAGACTGAGCATTTTATCACGCAATAAGCAATAATTAAATATTATATAAACAACAATAGAGCATATTTTTCCTTCCATTCATGAATACCGGATATTTCCATTTTGAAGGGTTTAGGAGAATATGCTCTTTTTTTATTTCTCACAGGCTTTTTCCTTTGCCCCGATATGTAAGATAGAGCCTGCTATTCTATCTAA
>CATVQN010000202.1 GCA_958346135.1 uncultured Eubacteriales bacterium
ACTACATGATAAGGCAGCTTCAGCATTTTCAAAACATCCTCTGCATCTGCTACCAGCTTTTCCAGCTCTGCATAGGATTCTTCTGGTTTGGTAAATTTTACCAATTCAACCTTATTGAACTGATGCTGGCGAATCAATCCTCTGGTATCCCGGCCGGCAGAACCTGCCTCTGCCCGAAAGCATGCGGTATAGGCACAGTATTTTAAAGGCAGCTGACTGCCGTCTATGATCTCATCCCGATGCATATTGGTTACCGGAACCTCTGCGGTAGGTACCAGAAAATAATCTGTTCCCGCCACCTTAAAGGCATCCTCCTCAAATTTCGGCAGCTGTCCGGTGCCGATCATGCTGTTTCGATGTACCATAAACGGCGGGAAAATTTCCTTATATCCATGCTTTGTGGTATGCATATCCAAATAAAAGTTTGTAATGGCGCGCTCAAGCTGTGCACCGGCACCTCTGTAAACGGTAAACCGTGTTCCCGTAATTTTAGCCGCTGTTTCGGGATCTAATATTTTTAAATCTTTTCCCAAATCCCAATGGGCTTTTGGCTCAAAATCAAAGACGGTAGGTTCCATAAACCGACGTACTTCTACATTATCTTCATCCGTATCTCCATCCGGAACGGTAGGATTCGGAATATTCGGAATAGTATAAGAAATGGCGGTAATTTTTTCATCCAGCTCCCGAATTTTATCATCACATTCTTTAATATCGGCTGAAAGCTGCTTCATTTCGGCAAAAACTGCTGTGGTATCCTCTCCGGCCTTCTTCATAGCCGGAATTTTTTTATTGACCGCATTTTGCTCCGCTTTTTTCTGCTCTACCTCATACATCAGCTCGCGCTTTTCCTTATCCAATGCAAGCAAGCCTTCAATATCGACTTCCTCTTTTCTTCTCTTTAATGCATCAATTACTTTTTCCGGTTCTGTTCTCAATAATTTTATATCAATCATCTTTTTTTCCTTTCTTTTATTTCTTTTCTTCTTCAGTCGGCTGCAGCAGCCCCTGAATCATAACATAACTTTCGTTCTGTTCCGGCGTCAACGTATCCGGTATCAGTGTTTTTAAAACCTCTTCCGCCTCCGCCTTCTTTTCCTGGCTGTATAGCATCCATGCCTTGTTTAAGCTTTCATAAATATCCCGCTGGTTATTCACTGCTTCCAGTTTTTTCTCCAGCTCCTCTTTTTCTTTTCCTAAACTGTAATTATCATCCTTTAATTTGACGATTTCATTTTGGATATTCATATTCACCTGTTCTTTTTCATTGATTGTATTTTCATACTGTTCCTCACGGTTATCCGCCATAGCCGCAATCATTATGATGATAATTGCCGCCAAAATCATAATAACCGCATAGTTACTCAATTTTTTAAAATTCTTTTTATCCTCTGACACCTATTACACCCTTTCTTACCCTTTTTTACTTTAAAAATTCTATAATACCCTTATGAATTAAAAAATAAGGTTTTAAGGCTTGTTTTACTTTAGGTATGATATTTCATTACTATGTTTTATTATTTGGATTCTACCCCTATTTTTAAATGTCATTTTTTTAAAGTCAGAGCCGAATCTCAAAAAGATTTCTTTCTATATCCTCTTTACTGTAATATTCAATTTCAATCTTTCCTTTTTTTGTGCCTTCATGAATTTTTACCTTTGTACCAAATCGGTTTCCTAAAGAATCCTCTACCTCTTTATAATACTTTTGCAGCATAGTATTTTCTTTTTTCGAAGAAGCTTTCTTTTCCGGTTTTCCGATTTCGGAAACCATTGCTTCCACTTGGCGAACATTAAGGCCTTCTTTGACAATTTTTTCAGCCAGAAGAAGCTGCTCCTCCTCATTTTCAATGGGAATCAGAGCACGGGCATGTCCCTGAGTCAATTCTCCGCTGATTAACATTTTTTTCACACCATCGCACAGATGATTTAAACGCAGAGAATTCGCCACCGCACTGCGGCTTTTCCCCACTTTTTGACTTATTTCTTCTTGGGTTAAAGAAAAAGCATCCATCAATTTCTGATAACCTTCCGCTTCTTCAATGGGATTTAAGTCCTCACGCTGAAGGTTTTCCACCAAAGCAAGCTCCATAACCTCCTGCTCTTCAAAGGTTTTAATGATACAGGGCATCTCTTTTAAACCCGCCATTTTTGATGCACGCCATCGCCGCTCTCCCGCAACAATTCGATAGGTTCCCGCCTTGGTAGGCGTTACCAAAATTGGCTGTACAACACCGTGCTCTAAAATGGAGTTGCTAAGTGCCTCCAGCTTGTCCTCATCAAAATCCTTTCGTGGCTGTCCTTTATTGGGTTCTATATCCACCGTTTTGAGCATTACCACATTTTTTCCGTCCGGAGCCGGAACGCCAATTTGCTCAATTTCATGAATAATATCTCTGGTCTTGCCGTCATCTGCCTGAGAATTATCATAAAACAACGACCCCAAGCCTCTTCCTAAAGATTTTTTCTTTTTATTCTCTGCCAATTTTCTCACTTCCTTATTTTATCATTGCAATGAAAATAAGACGAAATCATATTTCCGTCCTGCTGCGATTCATCCGAATCACCTCATTGGCCAGTTTTTGATAGCATTGGGCTCCTTTTGAACGTTTATCAAAGGCAATAATAGGCTTTCCATAGCTGGGTGCCTCAGAAAGTCTCACATTTCTGGGAATCAGCGTCTTATAAACGGTTGCTCCAAAATATTTTTTTACCTCTTCTACCACTTGTACAGAAAGATTGGTTCTTCCATCATACATAGTTAAGAGAACACCTTCTATTTTTAAAGACGGATTAAGTCCTTGCTTGACCAATTTAATGGTATGGGTCAACTGACTAAGTCCCTCTAATGCATAATATTCACACTGAATCGGAATCAAAACGCTGTCCGCAGCTCCAAAGGCATTAAGGGTAATCAATCCTAAAGATGGCGGACAATCAATGATAATAAAATCAAATTGATTCTGCACCGACTCTAAAGCCTTTTTCAGCTTGTAATCTCTTTGTTCCATATCCACCAATTCTAATTCAGCACCGGCAAGATTCATATTTCCGGGACAAATCCATAAATTCTTGTACTCGGTCTCCATCATAACTTCTTCGGCTGAATTTCCGCTAATAAGACAATCATAGGTAGAAAGCTCTGTACTGCTGCCGTCAATTCCCAAACCGCTGGAGGAGTTTCCTTGAGGATCGCTGTCAATCAGGAGAACCTTTTTTCCCTTTAATCCCAAACATGCACTTAGGTTAATTGCCGTCGTGGTTTTTCCTACACCACCCTTTTGGTTGGTAATTGCAATAACTTTTGCCATAATTTCAAATCGCCTCCTTCCT
>CATVQN010000203.1 GCA_958346135.1 uncultured Eubacteriales bacterium
CAAGGTATGCCCCTATTGCTTCAGTGAAATTTCGAGCCAAGCGGTTCGCTGTCCCTGCTGTACGTCTGTACTAGAGGATGGCTGTGAAGAAAAAGAAGAGCAATCATAAAAATGAAATAAAAAAGGGGAGTTAGGTTAAGATGGTCAATACTTCATTTTTAGCCGGCGTGACTGCGGTGCCGATGATAGTTTGTATCCTAATCGGAATTTTAACCTTGATTGCCTATTGGAGAATCTTTACAAAGGCCGGTGTGGCCGGTTGGAAGGCAATTATTCCGTATTATTCCGGCTATGTGATGTTTAAAATTGCATGGAAGACATCCGTCTTTTGGTGGAATCTGCTGGTGAGTGTTCTGTTGGCGTGTGTGATCACTGCCGTTATGACGGTTGGATCTACCGGTGCATATACTGTGATGGGGGTTCCGGTTATTCTCGGATTTTTACTGGCATCGGTGCTTGGAATTATCAATTTTATGATCAGCATCATGTATAACATAAAGCTATCCAAGGCCTTTGGGCATGGCGGCGGCTTTGCGGTCGGTTTGATCTTTTTGAATGTGATTTTTATACTGATTCTCGGTTTGGGCGATTCTGTGTACTTAGGTCCGCAAACAGAATAATTGAATCATACAAAACCCGGCTTCGCAATGCGAAGCCGGGTTTTCGTTGTTGCATAAAAGACATTAGGATTCTAAAGTCCCGGTGTCGTCGTTATTGCTGCCGGAAATATCAATCAGGTGCTCAACACCTAAGTTTTTGCGCTGATCAATGGGTGTATAGGGAATCCGCTTTGCCAGAGTTTTATAGGCCGGCCGAATAATCTTGTTGCTGGTCATAACCTCTTCGATCCGGTGTGCACACCATCCCACAATCCGGGACATGGCAAAGAGCGGTGTATACAGCTCCTCAGGCAGTCCCATCATCTGGAATACGAATCCGGAATAGAAATCTACATTAGCGCAGATGTCTGTTTCCAGTCCTTTTACCTCTCGGAAAGCGATAGGCGCCAGTCTCTGTACCCGGTCATAGAGCGCAAATTCCTTACTGTTTCCGGTTACGTCTGCCAACTCCTCGGCACGGGATTTTAGTATTTCGGCTCTCGGGTCAGAAATGGTGTAAACTGCGTGTCCCATACCGTAAATCAAGCCCTTACCGTCTCCGGCCTCCTTGCGCAAAATCTTTTTCAGATAGGAAAGAACTTCTTCGTCGGAGTTCCAATCCTTGACAGCGGCCTTCAGCTCGGTCATCTGTGCCAGCATTTTGGCGTTGGCACCGCCGTGCTTGGGCCCCTTTAAGGAGCCGACTGCCGCAGAGATGGCGGAATAGGTATCCGTTCCGGTGGAGGAGAGCACATGTACGGTAAAAGCGGAGTTGTTGCCGCCGCCGTGCTCTGCCTGCAAAATCAGTGCCAAATCCAAAATCTCGGCCTCTAAAGGTGTATATTTGTTGTTGGGTCGAATCATATACAAAAAGTTCTCTGCAACGGACAGATCCTTGTTCGGGTTGTGCAGCACCAGACTTTCGCCGTCAAAATAGTGACGCTTACAGCTATAGGCGTTGGCAACCAAAATCGGGAATCTGGCAATCAGTTCAAAGCTTTGCCGCAGCAGGTTGGCCAGCGAGGTGTCATCGGGATTGTCGTCATAGGAATACAGCGCCAGCACGGAACGTCCCAGCTTGTTCATAATATTCTTACTGGGAGCCTTAAAAATCATATCCTCGGTAAATTCATAGGGCAGCTCCCGGCGATCTGCCAGAACCCTGCTGAAGTCGTCTAAGGTTTTGCGGTTGGGAAGAAATCCAAACAGCAGTAAAAAGGCGGTTTCCTCAAAGCCAAACCGATGCTCCCTGCGGCAGTTCTCCACAATTTCCGCCACATCAATGCCGCGGTAGCGAAGCTTGCCTTCGACCGGCGCTTTGTTCCCCTCGTCAATTACATACCCGTGCACTTCGCCTATGGTGGTCAGTCCTGCCAGAACTCCGGTGCCGTCGGCATTCCGCAGGCCTCGTTTTACATTATAATCGCTGTAATAATGGGCCGGAATGGAATTCCATACGGAATTTTGTTCATGAATCAAATTCATATAAGCCTGAATGTGATCCGCAAGGGTGGGTTGTTGGTTTGATCCGTTCTGTGCCAAAGAAATCACCTCTTTCAAAAATTTTGTCAAAGTTTGTTAAGGGATTAACCATCGAAGTGTTACCCTTTATTTTACCGCAATTTTTCAGTAAAGTCAAGCATTTCGGCGAAAGTAGCATTCGATTTATAAAATCATCAGAAGTGTGCCGGCGGTAATAAGGACAGAACCGATTGCGGTTTTCAGTGTAAATTTCTCATGCAGAAAAATAACTGCAAGAACCAGTGTAATGACGATGCTTAGTTTATCGACGGGAACCACTTTTGACACATCTCCCAATTGTATGGCCTTGTAATAGCATAACCAAGAAGCTCCTGTGGACAAACCAGATAAAACCAAAAAGATCCAGCTTTTATTGCTGATAGATGTAATTCCGCCTTGGGATTTTGTAATCCATACCATTCCCCAAGACATTGCCAGGACAACGAAGGTTCGGATTGCGGTTGCTAAATTGGAGTTTACTCCCTCAATACCAATCTTGGAAAGAATGGAAGTAAGACCGGCAAACAATGAGGACAAAACGGCCAGTATCAGCCACATAGGGTCACCTCCCACCGGTTTATAAAAGTATTGATCATAGAATATTTTACCATAAAGCAGTTTATAAGTAAAGAAGCAGAACGCATAAATTCGGCGGTAAAGACAAGTCTAAAACTCCTTCCATTGTCTGCGAAAGGCGGTGGGGGTGAGACCCTCCGCTTTTTTAAAGGCTCTGCCAAAGCTGGTCTGGTCGGAAAAGCCGGTATAGTCGGAGATATCCCGGACAGAGAGTTCGGAGTATACCAGCAGTTTTTTTGCCGCAGTCAACCGTCCTTGCAGAATGGTTTCAAAGACGGTCTGGCCGGTATATTTTTTGTATTCGTGACAGAGGTGGTATTTGCTTACTGAAAATCGGCGGGCAATACGGTCGATGGTCAGCGGCTCGGTACAATGTTCTGTTATCCATTCCTGAATTTCCTTGATTTTGCTTGGAAGCCCTTGTCCTTCGGTCAGGGGCAGATCGGAAATCAGCATGGTAACAAGCCGGGTGAGCAAACAGTGGGTATCAATTTCGCAGCCGGGATCATCGGCTTTATTTCGCTGGAACACCTCCTCAAACAGCTGTGTAAACGCACTGTTTTCCTCAAAATGAAATACATAGGTTTCCGCTTTGGACAGATACCGGAAAAAATCGGCCATAGG
>CATVQN010000204.1 GCA_958346135.1 uncultured Eubacteriales bacterium
GTCATATTTTCCACTAAAATCGTATTTCCGGTTCGTAGAGATTTAACATTTAATCCTAAAACAAACCGAAGCTCCAGACTGTCGTCGCCGCTGAGTGTATAGCTGCAATGGTTCAGAAATACCTGGGCGTCACAGGCGGTATCGGCGCCGGCACCGGATACCAAAAAGTTTTGCGAAAACTCTGAAATATGATTAAAGCTGGACACGGGGACGGTCTCGTCGGCAGTGAGATATAAAATGTTAGTGTGGATGGTGCCGAATACGGTGATTTGTTCACCCTCTACGGAAATCCGTTCGATTCGTGCATCTGCATTGACGTCACAAATTTGACGCAGCTTTGGCAGCATTGGCGGAAGCTGTGCCTGATCCTTGTGTGAGATTTCGGCAGTACTGTTATCTAGAAGCTGTTCAATGTGATATGCCTTGGTGCTGAGATCCAGGCCTCCCTTCAGGGTGTAGGCATCGGTAACAGCCTCAATTTCCGTAACCTCACAGCCGCGCACATTGACACAGAGTACCAATTCAACTCCCAGATTCCGGGCTTCGCCGTCGTTATCATCTCGCACCTCAAAATATAAATCGCTCAAGCTGTACTCGGCTTCGCCTTCCATCCCTTCGGCGGCGCCTTCTGCATCCAATATTTCGGTAAAGGGCAGAGTATGCTCCATAAACTGAATCGAATGGTCATCCTCGCTGGTATAAAGTGTGCAGATTCGCACCTGACCTTTGGCTACTGCTTTGTTTTCCATTAAACAAATTTCCGTACCGGTAGGTACTGCTGTCAGCTTTAAAACTTCCCCGATAGAGGGCTTCCCGGCCGGCAGCTCCAGCTGCTCCCGCAGAATAATTTGACATTCACTGCATTCGGTTCCGCTAATCAACCGCAGCCGTTCTTTTTTCATGGCAATGGTGTTGTTGTTTTCAACTCCGGTGGTAAGAGAGAGGATGAGCGGATGTGTAACCTTGATACCAAGTCCCAAAACACAGCGGAGATTCAGTTTCCGGCTGTTAATTAGCGTGTGGTCAAAATTTTCCAAAACAGCTTCTGTGGACAGCTGCATTTCCGGCGTTGCACCGCGGCAGTCCATGGAATGATTAAATTCCTGCGATGCCGAAAGACTCCGAATCCAGCCTCTGTCCTCGGTGTCCGGAACGTATAGAACGGTCATTTTTACAACGCCCTGAATAAATACCTTATCCTGCTGGATCAGCCGCTGAGTGATACAGACATTCCCGCTGATTTCCAAAACTTTTTTAATATCCGGTTTTACATCTGGCACAATGACATCGCTTTCCACCATAGTCTGGCTGTATTTCTGGCAGATTACTTCACCGGTTTTAATATCCTGTTTCATCAGATTGATTGCCACAATAATTCCCTCATTTCCTATCAGTATCAATTCTTTGTTAATATATATGAAGAAACTCCAAAGGTTATGATAGAAAATACGGGAAAAATCCCGGTTACGCCAGGGTCTCCTTCAGCTTGAGGTACAAATCATAAATTTCACGCTTGGGTTGATGCAGCTCCTCGGCAACCCGATGTGTCAGCTCCTTGGCACGCATCCCTTCGGCAGCATATCGGCGAATCAGCTCTTCTGCCGAGGGCAGGCTTTCTAGTTGCTGCTGTTTTATCTCTTGCGCATCTGCACCTTTTATTATTAGAACAAATTCCCCTCTGGGCGGTGTTTCTTCATAATATAAAACGGCTTCCTTAAGAGTGGTGCGCCGGTATTCTTCGTATCGCTTGGTCAGCTCCCGTGCCAGAACAATTTCCCGGTCCCCCAGTACCTCCAGCATATCCTTGAGCGTGTTTAACAGCTTATGGGGTGCCTCGTAGAAAATCAGGGTACGGGTATCAGCTGTCAGACTTTCTAAATGCGCAATTCGGTTTCGGCGGTTGGTGGTGAGAAATCCTTCAAAGGCGAACCTTCCGGCGGGCATTCCAGAGGCTACTAAGGCTGTAGCAAAGGCACAGGGCCCCGGCAGTGCCTCAATCGGAATTCCCTCTCGGATACAGAGCCGCACCAAGTCTTCTCCGGGATCGGAAATGCCGGGCATTCCGGCATCGGTCACGACCGCAATATGGGAACCTTCCTTGAGTTTTTCCATGAGATAGCTCCCTTTTTCGCGTTTGTTGTGTTCGTAATAGCTGGTGATTGGTGCCTTAATTGCAAAGTGCTGTAAAAGCTTCATGCTGACACGGGTGTCCTCGGCGGCAATCAGGTCTACGCTTTTTAGCACCTCCAGAGTACGCAGAGTGATGTCTCCCAGATTCCCGATGGGGGTGGGACATAGATAAAGTTTTCCGCTCATTTTGCCGTCTCCCTTCCGTAGATTTGATCAATTTCGGCAGAATAAATACCGGGTTTTTCATAAATGTATAACGGCGGATCCAAAAACAGCTTTGGCCGTCCCTGGCGAGCGCCCTCAACCAGAATCATGGTGGCGGTTTTTTCCGGATAAGGATGAACAAACCGCAGCCGCTTCGGCTCAATTCCATAATGCCGCATCAGACAGAGAACATCTGCTAACCGTTCCGGCCGGTGAATCATGCATAGCTTTCCCAATGGCTCTAATATTATAGAAGAAACTCGAATAATATCTTCTAACGAGCAAAGGATTTCATGTCTTGCAAGGGTGGTTACATCTGCTTTCGTTACCATACCTCCGCCGTTTTCCTTATAAGGCGGATTACAGGTTATATATTGGAAAGAACTCCGTCCAAAGATGGATTCTGCATCCTTTAAATCCCCGCAGATCATCTGAATTTTCGTCTCCAAATGATTATATCGTACGGAGCGTTTGGCCATTTCCAAGACCGGCTGCTGAATTTCCAGTCCGCAAATGGAGGCGGCTTGGCTTTTTACCGTAAGCAAAAGCGGAATAATGCCGTTTCCGCAGCAAAGATCCAAAACCCGATCTCGTTTTTTGATGCTTTTTGCCGCATAGTCTGCCAGTAAAACTGCGTCCACACCAAAGCAAAACCAGTTTGGATTTTGAATCAGCTTAAGCCCTCCGCATTGTAAATCATCCATACGTTCTCCTTGGCGGAGAAAAGATTCTCCCATAAAAAATCCTCCAATTTTATCAATTTTCTGAATTTTACAGTAAAAATCACCTTTGTTTGTGCAAAATGTACAAACAAAAAATTTCTTCCGAATTTCCTGAAATCGGACAAACCTAAATCCCCAGCATTTCGGGGGTTTTAAGAAAAAGTCTCTGTCTTGTAACAGTTCTGTAACATTTCGGAAATTCCAAAATTTTCGGGTCCTTTTTAGTATAACAGATAATTTTATATTGCACAATAAC
>CATVQN010000205.1 GCA_958346135.1 uncultured Eubacteriales bacterium
AGCACTGCGGGAGCTGCTTTATTACAAGGAAAAGCTAGAGCAGGATCAGTTCAACCGAACCTGCCTACTGTCCGCATATCAGAGCCTTCCGGCAAGACGCCTGCTGCATCGGCTGTCCTATCACAAATACTACACCATCCAGGTCTTAGACACACGAAACCATGTGCTTGGCTACCTGACCGAAAGCCAGATTTTAGACGCCCTGCTCCATCGCAGCATTCGTCTTACCTTAGGCGAAATCATGGATTCAGCAGGAAAGTCCGGAGCTCCTCCACAGTAGATACAAGATAATCCGCTCCGGCATCCTCCAATTCCCCTGGCTCCGCATAGCCAAACCGAACTCCAAGCGAAGCAATACCGCAAAGCTTGGCTCCCTCAATGTCCTGACGGCGATCGCCAATCATCAGAGCCCGGCGACTATCAATGGGACCGAGCTGTCTGAAAACCTCACGAATGACTTCGTTTTTATAGTTTCGTGTGCCATCCAGCTCACTGCCGACCGTCACATCAAAATAGTCAGAGAGCCCAAAGTCCTCCAAAATCCTGCGGGCAAACACAATAGGCTTAGAGGTGGCAAGACAAAGGACTCTGCCCCGCTCCTTCAGTTCCTTTAAAAGCCCCGAAATACCGGGATAGACTGCATTTTCATGAATCCCTATTGTCGCAAAGCGCTCTCTGTATTTGTCAACTGCCAGCTTTGCCTTTTCCGCAGAAAACCCATAAAAATCCCGGAAAGAATCAATCAGCGGCGGACCGATAACCCGGTTCAGTTTCTCTAAGCTTTCTTCCACTCCAAAGGTCCGCAGGGCATACTGAAAGGACTTTGTAATCCCCTCCTTAGGATCGGTAAGGGTGCCGTCCAGGTCAAACAATAGATACTGATACATCAATGATCTCTCCTAATCTAAGGTGATTCTGGGATTTTCTCTGGATTGCTTATAAAGGACAAACTTACTGCCGATTATCTGAATGGTTTCCGCTCCTACGGCGGCAGCCGCCCTCTCTGCAATCTCACGGGTATCTGCAAGCGCACAGTCTAAAACATGAACCTTAATCAGTTCTCTGGCCTCTAAGGCATCTTCAAACTGCCGCACCATATTTTCCGTAATTCCGTCTTTTCCCACCTGATACAGAGCGGGAATCGAATTTGCCATTTTTCTTAGTTTTGCACGTTGTTTTCCTGTCACTATAATACATCCTCCTTCATTCTATTTATTGGCCGGTACAGCTTCCAAAGTCCCAGCAGCATACAAACCGGGAACACAATGACCGCCAAAAGCCCGATGCGCAGCGCATCCTCGCTGTTTCCGAGCCAGCTCACCAACCCGGAAACCATGCCGGTCACCCCCGGGCCTGTGGTACAGCCCACATCTCCACCCAGTGCCAAAAAGGCAAAAAGTGCGGTACCGCCGGCGGGAAAATACTTTGCCGCAAGACTGATTACCCCCGGCCACATAAGGCCTACCGAAAGGCCGCAAAGACCGCAGCCAACCAGTGAAAGCAGCGGATTTCGGAAAAGTCCAGCGATCAGGTAGCTGACAATACAGCCAACGCCGCTAAGCAGCATTGCCCGCTCCAGAGAGAACCGGTGTCCCAATACACCGTAGAAGGTTCGGCTGACCCCCATTAGGACGGCAAATGCGCAAGGGCCGAGGAGATCCCCCATGGTCTTGGAAACCCGAAGTCCGCTTTCGGCAAACAAAGACGACCATTGCGCCATGGCCTGCTCTGCCGCACCACTGCAAATCATGAGCATCAGTAAGATCCAAAACGCCCCCTGCTTCATCAGCTTCGATAACGGCTGCCGTTTCTCATTCTCCACCAGTTGGCACAGCGGAACCCTGGTAAAGAAAAAGAAGTTGAAAAGCGGAAGCAGCGACCAAATAAAAAACAGATAGCGCCAATGATGGGTTCCTATGGTTGTAAAATACAGGGTGGAAAGCAAAATCACTCCCACCTGTCCCCAGCAGTACATGGCATGGAGCAAGCTCATTTTGGCTGATTTATGTTCTCCCGGCAGAGATTCGATCATCGGACTGATCAGCACTTCTGCAAGACCTCCGCCCACTGCGTTGGTTACCGTGGCAATCACAAGTCCTAAATAGGGGTTTTCCAAAGTATAGGGCAAGAAGCCATAGAAAAAAAGCCCCAAAAATGCCAAGGCGTGTGACAGCAGTGCACCGGCACGGTAGCCGATTCGATCCGCCGCCTTGGAAAACGTCAGATCTGTCAGCAGCTGGGTTCCAAAATTCAGAGTAATCAGCATGGTAATAGCCTCCAGCGAAATAGAAAATTCCCGCTGAAAGGTTAAAAACAGCAGCGGCGGCAGGGTATTGACCGCCGACTGAATGATATATCCGATATAACACGCAAGCCGAGTATGGCCGTAGCTAAAATGTGTTTTCATACCAAAATCCTTTCTCAAACTCTCCTGTGTGAAACATATAGAATTTATTATACTGAAAGTATTCCAAAAATACAACCTTTCTTTCTTGATTTTTTGAAAAAAAGTGGTATACTGTCCATAAGACCAATTTCATACAAAGGATGAACACCATGATCATTGACGCACACGCTCATATTTTTCCCCACAAAATCAGCGAAGCTGCCGTACAGGGGATTTCTGATTTTTATCAGATTTCCATTCCCTATGACGGAACTTTAGAAACGCTGCTGACTTTAGGTCAAGAGGCCGGTGTCTCCCGACTCTTGGTACATTCGGTCGCCACCGCTCCCAAACAGGTTTCCAGCATCAACCGATTTTTAACCGAGGCCATGGCACAGCACCCCGATACCCTGATTGGGTTTATGGCACTCCACCCCGATATGGAGGATGTGCAGGGGGAAATCCGGCGGGGCATCGACGCCGGATTTCGGGGAATTAAGCTGCATCCGGATTTTCAGAAATTTAAGATTGACGATCCCAAGGCCTACCCCATCTATGAGGCCGCTCAGGGGAGGCTTCCTATTCTCTTTCATGTGGGCGACTATCGCTATGACTACAGCAAGCCCGGAAGGCTTGCCAAGGTGCTGGATGATTTTCCCCGGCTCCGGGTCATTGGCGCACATTTTGCCGGCTGGTCGGAATGGGATGACGCTGCAAAATATTTAAAGGGCTATCGGCTCTGGGTGGACAGCTCCAGCACCAGTCACTGGTTGCCCCCTGAAAAAATGCGAAAGCTCATCCATCTCTACGGTGCGGATTCGGTTCTGTTCGGCACCGACTATCCCATGTGGAACCATCAAAACGAGCTGGCGGCGCTGGATAAGCT
>CATVQN010000206.1 GCA_958346135.1 uncultured Eubacteriales bacterium
TATTTTATTATAAAGGAGAAATGGTGAAATGAACAAGCAAGAATTGGTTTCAGCTATGGCTGAGAAAGCGAATCTGTCTAAGAAAGATGCAGAGGCAGCATTGGCAGCATTTATCGGTTCCGTGCAGGACGCTTTGAAGAAGGGCGAGAAGGTCCAGTTGGTTGGCTTTGGTAGTTTTGAAGTTAGAGACAGAGCGGCCAGAGTTGGCAGAAATCCCCAGACCGGTGCCGAGATGAAAATTGAAGCTGCTAAGATCCCGACCTTTAAAGCCGGCAGCAGCCTGAAAGAGCTCATTAACAAATAATTTATGAAAAAGTGAACGGCCGGATTTTCCGGCCGTTTTTTTCTTAAAAGCTGTCGGCTTAGTATCAAAGGAAATCTTCATGCTGTACAGCTGCTGTTCGGTATTTCCGGGGGGAACAGCCCATTACCCGGCGGAAGGTTTTACAAAAGTGGTTGTCGGAATGAAAACCGGAGGCTAAGGCGATTTTGGTAATTTTCTCTTCTGTATGGAGCAAAAGTTGTGCCGCATGGCGAATCCGAACCTGAATCAGGTATTCCGAATAGGATATCTGCATCACCTGATGAAAGATACGGCTTAGATAGGAGGGGGTCATGTAAAACCGTTTTGCCAGCGCAGAAAGACTCACATCCTCCATATAATGGTGATTGATATAGCGGGCAATCTCCGACACTTTGTCATAAATTCGTTCTCCGGTTTCATGCGGTGTTTTTTCCGCCAGATGTGCATCCTGTTCTTTCCAGCGCCGCAGCCAGAGCATGAGCTCTCCGGTCAACAGCCGGAGCATATCGGTATTTCCGTCCTGTGCGGATTCCTCCAAAAGGCTGCAGAGCAGCCGTTTGGCAATGGGACTTCGGCCCATTACAGCCAAAGGCTTTGAAAAGGTGCTTGAAAAAAATTCTTTGTCGGACAGAATGTCTTTTAAAAATTCCTCTTTCAAATAAATCAGGATACGAATGTGATCGGTCTGGTGATAGGGCAGTGTTTTGTGATGGACTCCCGGCGGGATAATGATAAAATCTCCGTGCCGTATGGGATAAACCTCGTCGTCAATAAAGTAGGTAATTTCTCCGGATTCCAGATAATAAATCTCATAGCAGTTATGAAAATGAATGGCTTTAAAGATACTCCAGTCATCGCGCCGGCAGCGCTCAATGAAAAACGGCTCTTCAAACGAGTCCAAAAGCGGAATGGTTTGTTCCTCCCTTTTCCTATAGTGTATCACAAAAAGAACAAAAAAAGAATACTTTTTTTAAAAAAAGTAAAAATAAGACCAAAAAGCCATGGGAATATCACATATAATGAGGGTACAATAAAGCTATTAGAAAATGAGGTGGAAGGATATGCAATCAATTGCAGAAACCGTGCAGAAGCCGGTGCGTCCGGAACGGATCATTCAATTTGGAGAAGGCGGATTCCTGCGGGGATTTGTGGACTGGATGCTCCAAAAGCTCAACGAGAGCGGTATGTGGAACGGCAGTGTCGTTGTGGTCCAGCCCATAGAGAAGGGAATGTGTGATCAGCTGTCGGCGCAGAATTGTGTCTATACCCATGTGATGCGGGGTATGGAAGGAGGAAGTCCGCAGGTTCGGAAGGATATTGTGGACTGTATTTCCCGGTGTGTGAAGCCCTATGAGGATTTTGAAGCCTATAAGGAGCTTGCAAAGAACCCGGATTTTCGGTTTATTTTTTCCAATACAACCGAGGCGGGAATTGCCTATGAACCGGGCGACAGGCTGGAGGATGCGCCGCCCAAAAGCTATCCGGCCAAGCTGACCGTACTGCTTTATGAGCGTTTTAAGGCGGGGCTTGGCGGTTTTCTCATCATTCCCTGTGAGCTGATTGAGAAAAACGGTCAAAAGCTGAAGGAGATTGTTTTGCAGTATGCCGGGGACTGGAATCTGGGCGAGGATTTTGTCCGCTGGTTAGAGAGCGAAAATACCTTTTATAATACGCTGGTAGACCGGATTGTGACCGGTTATCCCAGAGATGAGAAATTGGATCTTAACTATGAAGATCATATGCTGGATACGTCGGAGCTGTTTCATCTGTGGGTGATCGAGGGCGATACAGCGGCCGCTTGTGAATTGCCCTTTGACAAAGCTGGATTGAATGTGATTTGGACGAAGGATGAGCTGGACAAGTACCGAACCCGCAAGGTGCGGATTTTAAACGGTGCACATACCTCGCTGGTTCCCTATGCCATGCTTAGAGGCTTTGACACTGTGAAATCCTGCGTAGACGATCCAGAGATGCTGGCTTATATGAAGCGGTGTATTTTTGATGAAATTATTCCTACCCTTGACCTTCCGGAGGCGGAATTGAAGGCCTATGCCGAGAGTGTACTGGAGCGGTTTGCCAATCCGTTTATTAAGCATTATCTATCCTCCATTGCCCTCAATTCGGTGAGCAAATTTAAGGTCAGAGTGCTGCCTTCCATTCTGACTTATATTGCACGTTATCAGAGGATGCCCAAGACTTTGCTGGAGGCATTTGGGGCGCTGCTGCGTTTTTACCGTACGGATATGGCAAACGATGATGCGGAGGTTATGGCCTTTTTAAAGACTGCATCTGTGGAAGAGGCCTTGGCAAATACGAGCCTTTGGGGACAAGACCTTTCCTTTCTTGCGGACGAGGTGAAGCAATATGTATGATAGAATATCGCCTCTTGATAATGTGGAGGTGAATTTGGACACCGGACATAAGCGTGCTGTCCGGGATATTCCCGCCGGGGAGAATGTGATCAAATACGGTTTTCCTATTGGTCATGCCACCGAGGATATTCCTGCGGGAAGCCTGGTGCATACGAACAATCTTAAGACCAACCTCAGCGAAAAGCTGGAGTATACCTATCAGCCGAGCTGGAGGGAACTATCCCCTTTGCCGGAGGCTGTTTTTATGGGATATGAGCGCTCTGACGGTCAGGTTGGGATCCGAAATGATGTTTGGATTGTTCATTCGGTGGGCTGTATCAATAAGGTGGCCGAGGAAATTGCAAAGAGAACCGGAGCTCTATCCTTTCCGCATCCCTTTGGCTGCTCTCAGCTGGGTGACGATCAGGAAGTGACCCAAAAAATTCTCTGCGGTCTGATTCAACATCCCAATGCCGGCGGAGTTTTGGTGATGGGGCTTGGCTGTGAAAACAATAACCTGACCGAATTGAAAAAGCTGCTGGGAGAATATGATCCCCGCAGAGTGAAATTCTTAAAT
>CATVQN010000207.1 GCA_958346135.1 uncultured Eubacteriales bacterium
ATCATAGACTTTTTCGCCATGATTCTTCATCCTCCTTATTCGGTTCTTATTTCATAAACGGCGCACCCATCAGGGTCAGAAGCTCTCTGGCTTCCTCGTCGGTTTGCGCTGTGGTAACAAAAATAATATCCATACCCCGGATTTTATCAATCTTATCGTAGTCAATCTCCGGGAAAATCAGCTGTTCCTTGATTCCCAGTGCGTAGTTGCCCCGGCCGTCAAAGGAATTGGGGTTAATGCCACGAAAGTCACGAACCCTGGGAAGCGCTGCATTAAACAGACGATCCACAAACTCGTACATTTTCGAGCCTCTTAAGGTGACCTTACAGCCGATGTTCATACCTTCTCTTACTTTAAATGTTGCAACGGATTTCTTTGCCTTGGTAATCACTGCTCTCTGGCCTGTAATCAGGGTCAGATCGTTTGCAGCACTCTCTACAGCCTTAGAATTCTCTCTTGCATCACCAACGCCCATGTTAATTACAATCTTTTCCAGCTTCGGAATCTGCATCACACTCTTGTAATTGTACTTTTTCATCAGAGCGTCTTTAATTTCGTTTGTATACTTCTCTTCCAGTCTCATTGAGAGTGAAACCTCCTTTCCTTTCAAACTTAGAATGTTTCGCCGCACTTCTTGCAGTAGCGAACGTGGGTTCCGTCCTCCAAAACCTTACGTCCGACTCTGCTGGGCGCTCCGCACTTTCCGCAAACATTCATAACCTTGCTTGCGTAAATGGGGGTTTCCTGCTTGATAATGCCGCCGGTCTCACCCATTTTTCTGGGCTTCTTATGCTTGGTGGCCATGGAAACTCCTTCCACTATAACCATGCGCTTTTCCGGGTTTACGGACAGAACCTTGCCCTTTTTGCCTTTATCCTTACCGGATAAAACCACAACCTCATCGCCGGTTTTCACGTGCATTTTTGCCATTGTCTTTCCTCCTTTTTTCAAACTGAAAAGGCCTTTTTTGACGCTTTTGCGCCGTCTTTTTCATTCCGCCTCAGACAGACGGAAGAAATTCGCTCTTAGAGTACCTCCGGAGCCAGAGACAGAATCTTCATATATTCCTTATCTCTCAGCTCTCTAGCAACCGGGCCGAAGATACGGGTGCCTCTGGGGGTCTTGTCGTCCCGGATGATTACGGCTGCATTCTCGTCAAACCGAATCTTGGAACCGTCAGCACGCTTTACGCCGTTGACACTGCGGACGATAACGGCTTTTACAACGTCACCTTTTTTAACCGCACCGCCGGGCGTTGCTTTTTTCACAGAACCAATGATGACATCGCCAATGTTGCCGTAACGCCGAAAGGATCCGCCCATAACCCGGATGCAGAGTATCTCTTTTGCACCGCTGTTATCAGCAACCTTCAATATTGTCTGCTGTTGAATCATATCGGATTTCCTCCTCTTCCATTATTCAGAGACTGCTAAGCAATCCCTTGTAACCGGAGCCTGGCGGCTCCGGGGTATCGCACTTTATTTTGCTTTCTCGATAATCTCAACCAGTCTCCATCTCTTGTCCTTGGAAAGAGGCCGGGTTTCCATAACCTTCACTCTGTCACCGATGCCGCAAACGTTGTTCTCATCATGCGCTTTCAGCTTATAGGTGCTCTTCATAACCTTGCTGTAGAGTGGGTGCTTCTCATGCTCTTTAATTGCGACAACGATAGTCTTGTCCATCTTATCGCTTACAACCTCGCCGATACGGGTCTTACGGTAATTACGTTCGCTCATTCTTTACACCTCCTACGCATTGATGCTTGTGTTGATACCAAGCTCTTTTTCCTTGAGAACGGTTTTCACTTTTGCAATGTCCTTCTTGACGCTAGCAATTCTCATGGGATTATCCAGTTGGTTGGTAGCGTTCTGGAAACGAAGGTTAAAAAGCTCTTCCTTTAAGTCCTTGATCTTATCCTCAAGCTCTTGCGTTGAAAGGTCTCTTATATCCTGAATTTTCATTAACTATCACCTTCCGTTTCTTGGTCAGCTTTTCTGACAAACTTACACTTCAGCGGAAGCTTATGCATTGCAAGACGCATTGCCTCACGGGCAACCTCCTCGCTCACTCCGCCGATCTCAAACATAACACGGCCGGGCTTTACCACAGCTACCCAATATTCGGGTGAACCTTTACCGCTACCCATACGGGTTTCAGCAGGCTTTGCCGTAACGGGCTTATCCGGGAAAATCTTAATCCAAACCTGACCGCCTCTCTTGGTATAACGGGTCATGGCAATACGGGCTGCCTCAATCTGGTTGCTGGTAACCCATGCCGGGCTCAGCGCCTGCAGGCCGTAATCGCCGTATACTACTTTATTACCGCGGTGCGCAACGCCCTTCATCCGGCCGCGCTGCACCTTTCTGCGTTTAACTCTCTTCGGTGATAACATTATTTTCTGCCTCCTTCTCTGCGTCTGGGAGCAGGCTTTTTCTCCTCGGCTTGAGCAGCATTCTTGCTCTCGGCCAGGATTTCACCTTTGTAGATCCAAACCTTAACGCCCAGCTTACCGTAGGTGGTATTCGCCTCAGTAAAGCCGTAGTCAATGTCGGCTCTCAGTGTCTGAAGGGGAATGGTTCCCTCATGATACTGCTCTGTTCTCGCAATTTCGGCACCGCCGACACGGCCGGCCACGCAGGTCTTGATTCCCTTTGCGCCCAGCTTCATGGTACGGCCCATGCACTGTTTCATCGCCTTTCTGAAGGAGATACGTCTCTCCAGCTGCGATGCGATGTTCTCGGCAACCAGCTGTGCGCTCATATCCGGAACCTTTACTTCGATTACGTTCAGGATGATGGTCTTGCCGGTCATCTTCTCCAGCTCTTTCTTGAGCTTCTCAATTTCGCTTCCGCCCTTACCGATCACGATACCCGGCTTTGCCGCATGGATGGAAACGCGAATTTTATTGGCAAACTTCTCAATCTCGATCTTATCTACTCCGGCCAGGAATAATTTCTTCTTGAGGAAGACTCTGAGGTTGTAGTCCTCTACGAGACTGTCACCGAAGTTCTTTTTGTCAGCATACCAACGTGAATCCCAGTCCTTGATAATACCAACTCTGAGACCATGTGGATTAACTTTCTGACCCATACTTGTTACCTCCTATCTTATTCCTTCTCCCGAAGTTTTAACGTGATGTGACTTGTCTTTTTATTGATTCTGAACGCACGTCCCTTTGCTCTGGCCTGAACTCTCTTCAGCGTGGGGCCCTGGTCTGCAGA
>CATVQN010000208.1 GCA_958346135.1 uncultured Eubacteriales bacterium
AATAATGCTGTCCGCTGTCATCCGCAGCCCGCATATCCCGTTTGAGCAGTTCCGACACCACCATGAAATCATCCGGTGAGATCAGCGCTTCATGGGTAGCTTCTGCATGAATCCAGTCTGCTTCATCTTTCAGACGAATATCATGTACCTTGTGGTTGGGCGTTCCTCGCTTGCCCTGAGTCAGGTTGCCTAAGTAAACTTCGTTCTTCAATATTCTGGCGATGGTGTTGTATTCCCATTGGGGAACATCCCGCCGCCGAAACGCTGTCTGAAATCTTACCCCTTGCTGGCGTTTGTGTTCCATCGGAGTGGGCACACCGCTTTGATTCAGCCGCTGTGCAATGCGCAGGATGGGAAAACCGTCCTTAAACATTCCGAAAATCATGGTTACGATCTCAGCTGCATCGTCATCCACCACCAGACGGTTTTTATCCTCTGTGGATTTCTGGTAGCCATACGGAGCGAAAGAGCCAACATATTCACCTTTCCGGCGCTTCACTTCCAGGTTGGTTCGGATTTTTACCGATATATCCCGGCAGTAAATGTCGTTTACCAGATTCTTAAACGGCAGTGTGATAGCATCCGAAGCACTTCCCGGTGCCAGACTGTCATAACAGTCATTGACGGCAATATAGCGGATGCCCAAGGACGGGAAAATCTTCTCCAGATAATTTCCTGCCTCAATGTAGTTTCTGGAAAACCGGCTCAGATCCTTGCTGATTGCACAGTCAATTTTGCCGGAGCGCATATCCTGAAGCATCCGCTGAAATCCCGGACGCTCCATGTTGGTTCCGCTGTAACCGTCATCTTCATCGTAAATCTCCACCAGTTCCAGGTCTGGATGGCGGGAGATGTACTCCATGCAAATGGCCTTTTGACTGGATATGGAATTGCTTTCTCCGTGTTCGTTGTCCTCACGGGAAAGTCTCGCATAGATTCCCGTCCGATAAATCTTTTCTGGCACTATAAAAACCTCCAATCTTTCTAATGTATCATCACAGAAAGACGGAGGCTGATCCTACTATAAATGCAGGAGTACAAGCCCCAGCAAATCGTGGCTGCGGCTCGTGTTCCTGTTTTGTTTTTGACCCGGTTTTATCTTACCATCCCGGCAGAACATTTGAAAAGGATGTCAACTGCCGGAGAGATACACGCTGTTGACACGCTCCTCTATGGTTGGGCCTTTCGGCTGGAACGCCAGCTTCACAACAATGCCTCCGTCTAAGTAACAGTAAGGATTGCGGATTTGCCGGATATGGGATTTCAAGCGTTCCTCATATCCGGCGTCCGGGTCTAAACGGACGCTCTCGCGGTCAACCAGCTGGGAGCGGTCAACCGTCCGAGGGTCTACGTTTTTCATTTCCTCTACGGATTGATACGCCACATGATTTCCCCCTTCCATCTTATGATGCGGCTCAATAAAATAGTCACGGCGACCTCCCTTCCGGGGTTCGTTATTCTATACCTATTACGGGTCGGTCTTCTTTATCCGTCCGGCATCAAAATTTCAGGGGAAGCATATAGCGACGGCTGTTACCGTTATACATCCGGTAGACCTGGTACATATACTTTTTGTATCCAGCCATATTTACTCCGAGGGAACGACCTTCCCGGTAAATAGTAAGCGGATCATACCGGCGCAGCTGCTCTACCAGGCGCTTAGGACTATATTCATCGTGATATAGATCTACGAAGAACACCACGCCAAGCAGAATCTCAAAGCGAAGAGAATCCGGAGCGCCGTCCCAGGCATTTACAATGTGCTGCATCCCTTCCTTATAAATTTTTTCGCCCACCTTCTTGTAGATGGAGTAGGCAGTGCCAACGCAGCCAATCCGGTACTTGCCTCTGTCCTGGTTGTAGTCCAGCCGCAAGCCAACATCCTCCGTAGCTTTCAGGAAAGCCACCGCATCCGGGTCATTGCCGTAAATCAGCGCACGCAGTTTCGCACCGGCGGTGAGCTGGGCGGAAGTACCAGTCTGCTGAGCAAACAAAATAGCTTCATCCAGTTCGGAGAGGCCATAGAACACTTTGCAGCGGATGGGTAAGTCCTGACCGCCGTTGCGGAGCTTCCTGGCGGCAATGGTGTGCTGACCGTCAAAAACATAGTAGTGGCCGTCACGGAAGCTGACCTTCGGGTCATTGGCGATATGCTCGTCAAATTCTGCCGCAATCTTGCGGACACGGTTGGGATTCAGTTCCCGCTGATAAGCGTTACGAGGGACTTCCAGGTTCTTGCTGTAGATCATCATCTCGTCAAAGGGGCAGTTAATCAGGTTCTTCATGTTGGTTCCTCCTGTTCGATTTTGTTAATAAATTGAATGGCTTCTTTGAATATTTTCAGTACCTTGCGGCGGTACGATTTCTTATTTAAAAGACCCGGATAGCTTTCAAAGCAGCGAAGACATCGGCGAATCATGGTGGATACCGCGTCCTCCAGTTCGTAGAACATGGTACTTTCATCGGCCAGTTCTTCCGCCGTTTCCATACCGGAAGAAATCGCAAGGATTTTTTGGATTTCTGTCATGGGGCGGGTAGGAAGCTCAGATTCTTCCGGCTCTGGCTGAGCTTCATCATCAGTAATTGATGAAGGCTCAATCTCTGTCGATGCTTGCTGTTCAACTGAGACTGGTGCTTTATCTGACATTAGCTTTGACTGACGTAGCTGTTCAACTAAAGCTGGACGATCATCAGGATTGGCTTTGGCAATAGCTGCCACAGCAGTATCCGTGGGTTTAATGGAGCCTGAAAGCAGTTCCTCTTTGATGCCGGGTTCTATTTCCTCGGCAGCATCGACTCCCTTAGCATAACGCTCAGCACGACGGACATAGCTTTCGCTGGTATTAATTTCTCGTGCGATGCATTCACTGGTTCGTTCGGATTTTTGCTTCGGGTCATTTTGACCCGAAGCACTTTTGCCTCGGAAGCAATTAGCCAGCTTCTCCGCTTCATACCGCTGTCCAATCAAATATTTCTTCTGCTGTGGTGTCAAATTTCGACGACCAAGCTGGTTACAGCAAATCCAAGCAATGGCGGCATAGCGGTCAGGAAACTCCTTTTCAAAGACTGTGTATTTGATTTCCGGATGTGCTTGAATAATACGAAAGCGATTGTGACCATCTACGATGCAGCCGTTCCAGACAATCAACGGATTCAGCACAACGCCGTCCTGGAGAATATTTTCTTCCAGCAGCTGATATTCTTCCTC
>CATVQN010000209.1 GCA_958346135.1 uncultured Eubacteriales bacterium
ATGAATGTGTTTATCACGGCAGCGGCAGCGGTGCGAGCGGTCTTGGCGGTAACAGTAGTTCAAGCGGTATTGCTTCCTCCGACTCCGGAGGTAAGGGCGGCGGCACCATCTTTCCGGGAGCTTCAGAGGACAACCCTTCGGAAAAACCGGAAAACTCCGAGCCGGACATCACAGAGCTTTTCGGCGATCTAAAAAAATATGACTGGGCCCAGGAGGCAGTCAAGGAATTGTATGATGCAGGAATTGTTAACGGTATGGAAGAGGGCGTATTCAATCCCGCAGGTCAGGTAACCCGTGAACAGTTTGCGAAAATGGTGGTACAGCTCTTTGGCCTCAGCTCCGGCGGAACCCGGACAAATTTTTCGGATGTGGACGAAAGCGCTTGGTATGCGCCGTATATCAACGCTGCACTGCAGGCGGGGTATATTCAGGGACAGTCCGAAAATTATTTCGGGATTGGTGAGCCGATTATGCGACAGGATATGGCTACCATCCTCTACCGCGCTTTAGGGGATCAGAACAGTAAGGCGGTTTTGGATTTTACGGACAACGATGCCATTGCGGGATATGCAAAAGATGCTATTGCAGAATTGGTTGGACTGGGTGTCATCAACGGATATCAGGACGGAAGCTTTCAGCCGCGGGGGACTGCAACTCGTGCTGAGGCGGCTAAAATGGTTTACGGTATTTACAGCTATCTGAATAAGGAAGCATAATACCGCAGCCGACGCTGCCTGATACAAAGAGAAGTTTATCAATCACGGCGGCGAGAAATGTCGCCGTGATTTTATTGCAGTCTTTTCTGGGAAAATCTTATGATACAAAACTACCTTGGAGGTGAGAAAAATGGAAAATGCGGTAACAAGTCTGGAAATGAAAGAGATTGAACGGGCGGCTGCAGCGCGTGGAATATCTTATCTTACCATGATGGAAAATGCAGGGGCTGCTGCAGCAAAAGCAATTGAGGCGATGTATCCGGTTACGGGGAAGGTGATCCTTGTGGCTGTGGGAAAGGGCAACAACGGCGGTGACGGATATGTTGTGGCAAGGCACCTGGCAAACGCCGGTGCTCTGGTTATGGTAGTTATGGCGGCAGGCTTGCCTGCCACCGAGGATGCTAAGACCAATTTTGAGAGATGCATGGAATTGGGTATTGAAATCATAGAATTTTCAAAGGAAAAGGGCCAGCTTCTGTTTGAAGGTGCTGATTTGATTGTGGACGCAGTTTACGGTGCGGGATTCCACGGCAGGCTGAGGGAGTCTGCGGCGGAGGTGACCCGGCTAATCAACCGTGTTGATGCAAAGGTCGTTGCGCTTGATCTGCCAAGCGGATTAAACGCCGACACCGGAGAGGCTGATCCGGATACGGTTTGTGCCGATGCGACGGTGGTGTTTGCAAGACTGAAGCATGCTCATACACTTCCTGAAGGACTGCGATGCTGCGGGAAAATAATACTGGAAGATATAGGAATCTAAAACAAAAAAGGAACTGCCGAAAAATGACAGTTCCTTTTTTGTTTTATGGCTTTTGATTGGATTTCTCCAATGTGTTTTCCTCAATAATATACCGGGGACGACGTTTTACTTCTTTATAGATTTTTCCCACATACTCGCCTATGACGCCAATAGAAACCAATTGAACACCCCCGAGAAACCAAATCGTAATCATCAAAGATGTCCAGCCGGTGACGGTGACGCCGAAGAATTTGGCACAAAACGCATAAACTGCGGCCAGGATTGCCAGAACACAAACAAACATCCCCAATCCCAGAACCATGCGTATGGGCTTGATGCTAAAGGAACTCACACCGTCAATGCCAAAGGAGAGCATCCTTTTTAAGGGATATTTGCTCTCTCCGGCAAATCGCTGTCCGCGTTCGTAATAGACAACATCACTGGGAAAGCCCACCAGTTTAACCATGCCCCGCAGGAACAGATTCACCTCCGGAAATTCCGCCAGCGCATCCAATGCACGTTGGCTCATAAGCCGGAAATCTGCGTGATTTTCAATAATATCTGCTCCCAGCATCCGTAAGATACGGTAATAAATCTTTGCGGTCAGACGTTTAAACCGGGTATCCGTTTCACGTCGGCTGCGCACACCGTAAACCACGTCGATGCCCTGATCGAATTTCTGAACGAACTTTGGAATTACCCGGATGTCATCCTGCAAATCGGCATCAATCGAAATACAGCAGTCACAGTAGGTTCTCACCGACATAAGACCGGCAAGCAACGCATTTTGATGTCCTCGGTTACCGGATAGCTTAATTCCTTCAATGCACGAATTTTGCCCGGCTTCACGGGCAATAATCTGCCAGGTACGATCTTTGCTTCCATCATCTACACAGACAATCTTGCTGTCTTTGCTTACGGCTCCGCCTGCAATCATGCTGTCCAGCAACCTCCGCAGCTGAGACAATGTTTCCGGCAAAACCTCCTCTTCGTTATAACAAGGAATCACAAGACAGAGCTTTGTGTCCTTCATCTTCATATCCCTCCCCTTCTCTGCGACAAAGGGTTTTATGGATCCGATACAGCCGCAGTATACCGTTGATACAGAACCAAAAAGAAAAGGCGAACCTCGGTCCGCCTTTTTTGTAGTAATCCAATATTATTCAGCCGGAGCCGTTTCTGGGTCAGTATTTGCTTCGCCAGAAGCCGCTGCAGCTTCGCCGCTCTCCTGTGCCGGTGCCTGCTGTGCATCGCCCTCAGCGTCCGCAGGCGCTTCTTCGCCGCTCGCTTCAGCGTTTTCAGCGGCTGCCGCTGCCATCTCCTCTGCGGTAGCAAGCACATTGCCCTCTGCATCTACTAAATTACCGTTTTCATCTGTCGTAACACCACTGGTATCTACACTGTTTGTACCGTCCTCTGTGGCCGCTGCATCCTCTGAATTGGTGTTATTATAGGTATTGACTGCAACCGCTGCAAACGCAATCGATGAAATAATAAACAGAACCGCAATAACGGCAGTAAATTTTTTCAGCATAACGTCTACGGTTCTGCCTTTATTCTTTCCGAAAAAGGTTTCTGCACCGCCGGCAATTGCCCCGGAAAGTCCTTGCTGTTTTCCGTGCTGCATCAGTACAACTACAATCAGCGTCAGGGAAATCACTACATGAATAATGGTCAATGCTAACATCATTTTTTAAATCTTCCTCCTCGTTTTCCTACACCAAACGTAAAAAGTGTATCTCCAATATTC
>CATVQN010000210.1 GCA_958346135.1 uncultured Eubacteriales bacterium
CGGCAGAGGAGGCGCTTTCTCTGTTTTTCACCTTGGACGGCGATCGGGTTTTTATGGTAGAAAATATGAGTCCGCAGGGGTTGCGGCAGATCTTTGAGAACGGAAATTTAAAAAAGTGCAGCTTTAACTGCAAGGAGGATATTCTGCGGCTGGCCGGGATGGGCATCGGCTATGAAGGTCTAGGCTTTGATGTCATGATTGCTGCTTATCTGGCAGAGCCGGCCCGAAGCAGTTATGATTTGGAAACCCTGTGTCTGACCTATCTCAGCCGAGAGCTCGCCGAGACTGCGGAGCGTATTGCGGAGAATGGGCAGCTGACCATGGATTTTTCCGACGGTGAGAGGCGGGAGCAAAATATTGCCGACCGGACGGCGGCGGTTTATCAGCTGCAAAAATATTTTGAAAAACGGTTGGAGACGGATGGCCAGCACGATTTGTATTATAAAATTGAACTGCCTCTGGTTGCAGTGCTGGCGGATATGCAGCGAGTCGGTGTCTATGTGGATAAAGAGGCGCTGCGGCAGTTCGGTGATCGGCTTGCCGGACAGATTGCAAAGATTAGTGCCGAAATATATGAATTGGCAGGGGAGGAGTTTAATATCAATTCTCCCAAACAGCTGGGTGAAATTTTGTTTCATAAGCTAGGACTGCCCGGGGGAAAAAAGAACAAAAACGGGTATTCCACGAATGTGGATGTATTAAATAAGCTTTCAAGTAAACACCCCATTGCGGGAAAGGTGCTGGAGTTTCGTCAGCTTGCCAAGCTGCAGTCCACCTATGTAGAAGGACTGCTCCCCATGATTGATACCAAGACAGGACGGATTCACTCCAACTTTAATCAGACGGTCACCGCTACCGGCCGAATCAGCAGCACAGAGCCGAACCTTCAGAATATCCCGGTTCGCACCCCGCTGGGCCGTGAAATCCGACGTATGTTTGTGGCAGAGCGTGCAGACAGATGTCTGGTAGATGCGGATTATTCGCAGATTGAGCTTCGGGTTTTGGCACATATCTCAGACGATGAAACTATGAAACAGGCCTTTAACGAGAACTTGGACATTCATACCCAAACTGCATCCCAGGTGTTCGGCGTTCCCATGGAGGAGGTAACTCCTACCATGCGGTCCCGTGCCAAAGCGGTGAATTTCGGTATCGTTTACGGTATCGGTGCATTTTCTCTGGCGCAGGATTTGAAAATTCCCATGAAGGAGGCAGACGCCTATATTAAGGGTTATCTGCACCATTATCCCAAGGTAGACGCCTATATGAAGGAGGCGGTTGCCTCAGCCAGAGAGAGGGGTTATGCTGTGACGCTGCTGGGACGCCGCCGAAATATGCCGGAGCTAAAGGCTTCCAATCGGATTACCCAGGCCTTCGGCGAGCGGGTGGCCATGAATGCCCCGATTCAGGGCAGTGCGGCGGATATTATTAAAATTGCCATGGTACAGGTGCATCGCCGGCTCAGGGACGAGGGACTGCGGTCTAAGCTGATTTTACAGGTACACGATGAACTGATTGTAGAAGCAAAAAATGATGAGCTCTCACAGGTGCAGCAAATCCTGCGGGAGGAAATGGAAAACGCTTATAAGCTCAGCGTTCCCTTGACGGTGGACATGAATACGGGTAAAAGCTGGTATGATACAAAATAAGATACAGTATGAAATCACTGTTGACAGAATATGATTGTAGGGGGAGTTTTGTATGAAAAAAATACTTGCTTTTGTAACAGTTTTGGGGATGATATTCGGTCTTGCGGCAGTCCCAAAGACTGCGGTTTATGCGGAAACAAGCGGAGTTTATGAATATACCGTTGAGGATGGTAAAGCTACGATAACGCATTGCGATGGGAATATCAGTGACGCAGTGGAAATTCCTGCAGAGCTTGACGGTTATCTGGTAACAGCCATTGGCGAGCGGGCGTTTGAGGGGTGTTACGATATCACGAGCGTGACCATTCCGGACGGTGTGTCGGTTATAGAATCCAGAGCCTTTTGGGAATGTGAAAGCCTGGAAAGTGTGAGCATTCCCAACAGCGTACAAACGATAGGAAGCCGTGCTTTTCAATATTGTACTTCGCTGACAAATGTAAATATTCCGAAGGGAGTTTCCATCATCGCAGCAAATACATTTGAAGGGTGTGAGAGTTTAACAAGCATTTCTATTCCGGATACCGTGACCGTCATAGATAACGCAGCATTTTCATGGTGTTATGAGTTGACAAATATTAACATACCGGATGGTGTGAAATATATAGGAACGAGAGCATTTTACGGCAGTGCAGGTCCGGCGGAACTTCACATTCCTGTTGGTATGGAATTGGGCGATGGTGCATTGGGCGGCTGCAAGGCCATGCGTAAAATTGAAGTGGCCGAGGAACATCCTGATTATTGTTCTGTAGACGGCGTGCTGCTTAGCAAGGATAAAACCATATTGCTGCAGTATCCGGCAGGTAAAACGGAGGAAACCTATCAAATTCCGGATAGTGTGACCCAGATAGGAATTTATGCATTTGCACAAAGTAAAAGGCTAACAAGTATGAAAATTCCGGATAGTGTGAAATCTATGGGCAACAGTGTGTTTGCCGGGAGCACAGAATTGAAGCAGGTTACAATTTCGAAAAGCATGCGTGTCATAAGAGAATCTTTATTTGAAGGCTGTACGGGTTTGGAGAGCATTACAATCCCGGATAGCGTGGAAGTGATTGAGAAGAGTGCGTTTACCGGCTGCAAAAAGCTCGCTTGCGTAAACTATACCGGAACAGAAAAAGATCGGGAAGCTATGGCGATAGGTGATGATAATGATTCGCTGCTGAATGCTGTGTGGAAGGTGGCGTCAGAGCCGCTTCCGAAAATTGCGGCAGAATACTTGAAAGACGAAAACGGGAAATTCTGTCTTACCATCACCATACCGGACGGGGCGGTACAGGATAAGGCAAAGCTCTTTGTACTCGGATATCATGAACAGCTGCTGACACAGTTGTATATGAGCGATGTAAACGCCGGAGAGACTACAGCCCAGGGAGAAATTCCTTCAGAAAATGTCAGCGAGATGAAAATTATGCTGTGGGAAGCAGAGAAGCCCATGCCATTGGCAATTGACAAGGATTTTACCATTGCAAATGAAGTCTGAACTGCTGCCGTAACACTTTGGATAGATTTGTGGCTGTTTGTTTGAAAAGCCTAATATAAAAACTCTTGA
>CATVQN010000211.1 GCA_958346135.1 uncultured Eubacteriales bacterium
GGCGCTGGCAGAGGTGCTGGAGGGAACCAATATTTTGGTGCTGGCAGATGAGATTTACGCAGAGCTGACCTATGGCGATCAGCGGCACGTTTCCCTTGCCGCAATTCCCGAGATGTATGACCGCACCGTATTGGTCAGCGGTTTTTCCAAGGCCTATGCCATGACCGGCTGGCGGCTTGGTTATGTGTGCGCACATCCGGATTTGATCAAGGCCATGACCAAGGTTCATCAGTTTGCCATTATGTCGGCGCCCACTACGGCGCAGTATGCTGCCATTGAGGCACTGAAAAACGGTGACGAGGATATTGCCATGATGCGGGAGGAATACGACCGCCGCAGACGGGTAATGGTAAAGGGCTTTAACGATATGGGTCTTTCCTGCTTTGAGCCGGAGGGTGCTTTTTATGCCTTCCCGTCCATTCAGAGTACCGGAATGGATTCCAATACCTTCTGTGAGGAGCTGCTCTATAATAAAAAGGTTGCAGTAGTGCCCGGCAGTGCTTTTGGGCAAAGCGGTGACGGCTTTGTCCGCTGTTCCTATGCGTATTCGATTCAGGATATCAATGCGGCGCTGGAGCGGATTGAGGCTTTTGTGAAACATCGATAAACCTGCTTGATACACATAAAGAGACTGGATTTTTGTATTGACAAACAACTTTGTCTGGTGTAAAATAAGGACGTATTTGTAAAATTTAGGAGGGATTTTGTATGATGAAGAAAGTTGGAATGATTGCAGCGGCAGCGGCGCTGGTTTTGAGTACATTGACAGGCTGCGGCGGTCAGCAGCCGGCACAGACTGCACAGGATACACAGCAGGCACAGAAGATTACAGGTGCTAAGGATTTGGCCGGTGCAAAAATTGCTGTACAGGAAGGTACCACCGGAGATAACTATGTGACCGATGAGGTTGAGGGCGCACAGATTTCTCGTTTTAAGAGAATTGTGGATGCCGGTATGGACTTAAAGAACGGTAAGGTTGATGCAGTTGTGGTAGACGACCAGGTAGCAAAGGATTTGGTAGGCGAGATTGACGGTCTGACCATTCTTCCCGAGAAGCTGACCGAGGAGCAGTACGCTATTGCGGTAAAGAAAGGTGATACTGCGCTTTTGGATTCCATTAACGCTTCCATTAAGAAGATGGAGGAGGACGGTACCATCGATACCATCCGCAAGGCATATATTGATAAGGACGAGGACGCACTGGCAGAGCTTAGCGCCAAGGAGGCGCCTGTTGGCAGCACCAAGCTGGTTATGGGTACCAATGCGGAGTTTGCGCCCTTTGAGTTCATGGATGATAACAACGAAATCGCAGGCTATGACGTTGAGATTGCCAAGGAGATTGCAAGACAAAACGGCTATGAGCTGGTGATTGAGAACATGAACTTTGACAGTCTGATTGCGGCGCTGTCCAGCGGTAAGGTGGATATGGTAATTGCCGGTATGACTGTGGACGAAGAGCGTAAGCAGCAGGTTGATTTCTCGGAGAATTACTATAACGCTGCACAGGTGATTATTGTAAGACAGTAAAAGCTTTGGAAGAAAGCATGAGCGGGAGATCCCAAGGACTCCCGCTTGTTTTGATTTAGGGTAAAAGAGAGAAGGGAAGAGTATGATGGACTGGATTACGGCGCATTGGTCGGATTTTTGCGGCGATTTTTATACCAATCTGATTTATGCCGACCGCTGGAAGCATCTTTTGAGTGGTTTGGGGGTTACCCTGCAAATCACCCTTGCGGCCATTGTTATCGGAACGGTTCTGGGCATTATTCTGGCATTTATGAAGATGTCGGAGTGCCGGATTTTCCGGGTTCCGGCAAAGGTCTATATTGAGATTATCCGTGGAACCCCGACCACCGTCCAGCTGTTGATTATGTATATGGGCGTATTTGCTTCGGTGTCCGCACCCAAGTGGATGATTGCCTCGCTGGCCTTTGGCCTAAACAGCGCAGCCTATGTGGCAGAGATTGTCCGGGGCGGCGTGGAATCGGTGGATCATGGACAGATTGAGGCCGGATATTCGCTGGGATTTTCCAAATTCCAGACCACCATGCGGATTGTATTGCCTCAGGCGGTTAAGATTGCTCTTCCCACCTATACCAGTGAGTTTATTGTTCTGCTCAAAGAGACCTCCATTGCCGGTTATATTGCCATGGAGGATCTGACCAAGGTGGCAAGCCAGATTACCAGCCGAACCTTTAATGCCTGGTTCCCGCTGCTGACGGCGGCGCTGCTGTATTTTCTGATGACCTTTACGCTGGCCAAGATTTTTGGCTGTTTGGAAAGGAGGCTGCGCAAGAGTGATTTACGTTAAGGATTTGCATAAATATTTTGGCGATCTCCAGGTGCTCAAGGGGATTGATCAGCATATTAAGAAAGGCGAAAAGCTGGCGGTAATCGGCCCTTCCGGCTCCGGAAAGAGTACATTTTTGCGTTGCCTGAATATGCTGGAGGTTCCCACCAAGGGAACCATAACCATTGACGGTGAGGAAATCAATACCGCCAAGGGGAAAAAGCTGAACCAGATTCGGCAAAAGATGGGGATGGTGTTTCAGCAGTTTAATCTGTTTCCCCACAAAACAGTGATGGGAAACATCACCATGGCGCCGATGGCACTGAAAAACCGCAGCAAGGAGGAGGCAGAGGCTAAGGCGGAAGAGCTGCTACGTCGGGTGGGTCTTTTAGACAAGGCGAATGCATATCCTGCCCAGCTGTCCGGCGGTCAGAAACAGCGGATTGCCATTGCCAGAGCGCTTGCTATGGAACCGGAGATTATGCTCTTTGATGAGCCGACCTCGGCGTTGGATCCCGAAATGGTGGGCGAGGTATTAGAGGTGATGAAATCCCTGGCGGATGCCGGAATGACCATGGTGGTCGTAACCCATGAAATGGGCTTTGCCCGGGAGGTTTCCAACCGGGTGCTGTTTATGGACGGCGGATATATTATGGAGGAAGGGTCGCCGGAGGCGATTTTCGGAAATCCTCAAAACGAACGCACCAAGGAGTTTTTGAGAAAGGTGCTGTAATGAGCATGGAAAAGGCCGCGGAACTTTTGTTTCCGCGGCCTTTTAGAATCTCTGTCTGTACAGATTTCGGCAATTTGAATTGGTGTATTGATTTGCCTATAGCCAAATTGCCGGTCTTGACATCTTATGCATCATTTTT
>CATVQN010000212.1 GCA_958346135.1 uncultured Eubacteriales bacterium
CTGAAATGTCAGTAGTTTTGCTGTTTTTTATTTATTCAGTAGACATTATATACACCGCACTTTCAATTTGCCCGGTTCTTTCGGGAGCAGAAACAAACGTCTGTATCCCAACCGCTAAAACAATTGCTCCTGCCGCAATCATAATAATGCCTTTCGCCTTTCCCATACCGCACCTCCTTAATAGCTGAGTGCGAGGTATCCGACAATGCAGATACCCCGCATCTTTATAAAAAGTTATATTTTTTTGCCCCAGCAAGACTGCTTTCTATGTATCCGAGAGCAAAAACACCGCATCTCTGTAATTATTATTGATTCAGCTTTTCCGCCTGACTCTTGTATTTATCCTGTATATCCTTTGCATCCTTATCAGTAAGACCGTCTATAACAGGTGCCAAGGAGTCAAAGGTTTCCTTTGAGCAATGGGCTGCAATATTTTCTACCGCCCCGCTCCTTGCAAAACTGTTTGCATTTGTATCCTTTATAATCTCCGTCATGATCTGCGCAAACTCATCTTCGCTAAAGTATGTAGCCTTTGCGCGCCATTCTTCATAATGGCTGTCGTTTTTGTTTTTCAAGCTGCCTACTGCTGTCCAGGACGGTACATCTCTTGTTCTCGGAGTTTTCTTAAAATAATCCATTGTCGCCCTGTAGGCTGCCTCGCTTGTGTTCTCGTGGAACGGGAAATCATACCAAAGCTTATTTAGGCTATCAATTCCGTTGCCGTGCAGCTCGGCGTCCTCCGGATTATTCAGCATATTTACAATAGGCTCTATAATCTTTTCATCACCCAAACCGCCTGCATATTCATAGGCACGGCTTCGTACATCATTATCCGAGTCGCTCATAAGCGTAATCATTGCGTCAACCGCTCCGTCAAGGTCTTTATTCCAAGAGCTGCCGATTGCCATGGCTGCCTGCTTTCTTACTTTGCTGTTTTCGTTTTTTGCTGCGTTAAGTAAAAATGCGCCTATATCTGCATCCTTTCCGCCTTCATTTGCAAGTGCCTGCGCGGCGCAGCAGATAACATAAGGGTCTTTTTCCGTTTTCAGCAATTCTTTAGCCGCAGCAATATGGCTGTCGCTTACCCCAAGAAGGGAGCCGACATTCGATATTGCATATCCCCGAACCTGCGGCGCCTCACTTTTCAAAAGCGGCTCTACATACTCTTCCGGAGAAGGCAGCTTTGCACCATTTTCCTTAAGCTTTTCAATTGCTTCGGTGGTGATGTTCTCTTCTAACTCCAGATCATCGGTAATTGTCACATACGAATAGGTGGAAGCAAGTGCTACATATTCATCCAATGTAACATTTTGTTGATCCTTGATGTCTTTAAGCAAATCATCTGCCGTCATATTTGCGTAATCTAACTTTTTAGATGTCGCTTTGGTTTCCTTTTTATCTCCGCCGCAAGCTGCAAGCGAGAAAATCATACCCAATGTTAATATAAAAGCTACTATCTTTTTCATTTTAAAATCCCTCCAATTTTTATTTTTTATCATTATCATCAAATATATCGCCGCACTCCGGGCAGAACTTCGGCGGGTTTGCCGGATCCTCCGGTTCCCAGCCGCACTTATCACATTTATACAGCGGTGCACCTGACGGCTTTGGGCTTCCGCAGTCCTGACAGAATCTGCCTTTGTTGATCGTACCACAGGAGCAGGTCCAGCCGTCCGCTGATGGCTGCGGTTTGCCGCAGTTCATGCAGAATTTTCCAGTATTTCCACTTTGACCGCATGCGCAAGTCCAACCCGACGGCGTAGCCTGTTGCTGCGCTTGCGGTTGCTGCTGTCCCATAGCAAATAGATTTGCAGCATTAGCTCCGCCGGCATTCTGTGCCATATTCATGCCGAAGAAGCCGCCCATAGCACCCATTCCGCCCTCGTTTTTGGCTGCGTCCTGCATGGCCTGTGCCTGTGCGCCTACCATGTGTGCCGCCGCCATGGTCGGATTACGAAAGGCTGCATTTCTTTGAATTTCCTTAATCATCTTCTCGTCTTCTTCCGAAGCATTGACAGAGGAGACGCCAAACACTACAATTTCAATGCCTCGCAAATCTCTCCATTTTGCAGAAAGAACCTCATTTAATGCATCGCCGATTTCCATTGTATGCGCCGGAAGCGAGCTGTAGCGGATCCCCATATCCGAAATTCTTGCAAAGGCAGGCTGAAGCGCCGTCAAAAGCTCGGTTTTTAACTGACTGTCAATCGTTTCCCTTAGATACATATCGTCCACGTTGCCGCATACATTTGTATAAAACAGCATCGGATTTGTGATTTTATAAGAATACTCTCCGTGGCAGCGTATCGCAATGTCTACATCAAGCCCAATATTATTGTCAACAACTCTGAACGGAACAGGGGAAGGGGTTCCGTATTTGTTTCCAATAATCTCCTTGGTATTGAAAAAGTAAACTCTCTGATCCTTGCCTGGCTCGCCGCCAAATGTAAAACGTTTGCCGATTTCAGAAAAGCTCTTTTTGATGTTTTCACCCAAATCGCCGTAAAAAATGCTGGGTTCCGTTCCGGTGTCATATACAAATTCGCCGGGTTCGGCACAGATGTCAACCACCTTGCCGCTTTCCACGATTATCATACACTGTCCGTCATTGACGTTGATAATGGAGCCGTTGGAAATAATATTGTCTGTTCCTTTCTTGTTCGAGCTTCTGCCCCCGGCCCTTTTTTCTCCTTTTGCTACAAGAACGTCTGCATCTAAGCTTTCACAGTAAAAATAGTCTCTCCACGAATCGGCAAGTACACCGCCCAGTGCGCCGACTCCCGCTTTTAATAATCCCATATGTAAACTCCTTTCAAAAACTATTGTTCATCATATTCCGTGATATCCCATATCTCTTCCGTGCATATCAATTTTCCGTTATCATCGGTTTGTGGTGAAAATTCATGTCCGCCGTAACTGTTATAAGTAATTTTGATATTGGCTTTACATTTTACGGTAAACGCTTCGCCGTGCATGACATATTCGTTTTTTGTTTCTTCGTAAAGCGGAACAATATCATATTCGTCCCAATACCTCGGGATAATGAGATACCACTCATAGCCCTCAAAATCAAAATGCTTGATTTTGGAAAGGCTCTCCTCAGAAAGATAAGCAAACATTTTATCAATATATTTTTTTCTGTTTGCTTCCCCGATTTC
>CATVQN010000213.1 GCA_958346135.1 uncultured Eubacteriales bacterium
CTTCGGTGCCGCCTAACGGAGGTAGAAAGCATCCGCATCAGGAGTTTATTCAGATTGATACCACCAATATTTTATTCATCTGCGGAGGCGCCTTTGAAGGGATTGATCGGATCATAGAGAGCCGTGTCAATAACAAATCCCTTGGATTTGGCGCAAAAGTAGAGAGTAAAAAGGAAAAGAACCGTGGTGATATTTTAAAGCAGCTCTCTCCGGAGGATTTGTTAAAATACGGATTGATTCCGGAGCTGATCGGCCGGTTGCCGGTTGTTACGACCTTGGATTCTTTAAACGAAGATGCGTTAAAGGCAATTCTGCGTGAGCCGAAAAATGCGCTTCTCAAGCAGTATATTGCTCTTTTGAAGATGGATGGCGTAACTTTGGAGTTTGAGGACAATGCGGTTTCTGCCATTGCGAAGCTGGCGCTGGAGCGGGAAACCGGTGCAAGAGGCCTGCGAACCATTGTGGAGGATATCATGCTGGATGTGATGTATGAGGTGCCGTCTGATCCCAGCATTAGTAAAGTGATGATTACCGAAGGTTGTGTTGCAAAGCGAACCAAGCCGAAGCTTTCCTACCGGACGGAAGAGGATAACACTTTGCCGCAAAAACATGTTGGATAATAAAAGTAGCTGCTGCTTTCCCGGCGATTGGGTTTTGCGGCAGCTATTTTGAACTTGAGAAACAATGGAGGAGGATGACGTGAAATTTCGAAAAACTTTACGTCGGTTTCAAAGAAAAATTTGCGCTTTGGCAATTTTGTTGCTTGTTGCTATGCTGCTGGTCACTGCCGGCTGTCAGCCGGTTCCAAAGCTGGAAAAATCGGATAGACTGCGGATTGTAACAACCATTTTTCCTCCCTATGATTTTGCACGGGAAATTGTTGGTGACAATGCCGAGATCACAATGATGCTTCGTCCGGGGATGGAAAGTCATACCTATGAACCGTCACCGGCAGATATCATTGCGGTGGAAAACTGTGATCTGTTTATTTATAACGGCGGTGAATCCGATGCGTGGGTGGACACCATTTTAGATACGGTAGACACCTCGGATTGCAGGGTTTTGCGGATGATGGAATATGCAGATGTTTTGGAAGAGGAATCGGTAGAAGGAATCCAGAATGCGCATACCCATGAACATAGCCATGAACATGAGGAGAGTCATCATCAAGACGAGAAGCACGAAGAGGTGCATGAGACGGCTAAAGACGAAGCGCATCATGAAGAGGGGCATACTGCTGAATATGACGAACACATTTGGACCTCTCCGAAAAATGCAGTCAAGATTACGGAGGCGATCGCAAACGCAGTGATTGAATTGGATCCGAGTCATCAAGTGGTTTATCAAGAAAATCTGAATCAATACGTTGAAGCTTTAAAAGGGCTGGATCGGGAATTTGAAGAGATCGTTGCGCATGCCAAGCATAAAATGATTCTTTTTGGGGATCGCTTTCCTTTTCTGTATTTTGCAAAAGCCTATGGCCTGGATTATCGGGCGGCCTTTCCGGGGTGCAGTTCCGAATCAGAACCCAGTGCAAAAACGGTTGCCTACTTAATTGACAAAATCCGTAAGGAGAGGATTCCCTATATCTTTTATATTGAATTCAGCAATCAGAAGCTTGCCAAAACCATACAGGAGGAAACAGGTGCCGTACCGTTGCTGTTTCATTCCTGTCATAATCTTTCAAAAGATGAGATGGAGCAAGGGCGTACCTACCTTGGTCTGATGCAAAAAAATGCAGAAAATTTAAAGGAGGCGCTGGAAAGTGATACAGATTCAATGCGATAATGTGACTTTGGGCTATGAGGGCCTGACGGCGGTTTCCGATTTAAGCTTTTCTGTCGAAGAGGGAGATTATCTTTGCATCATCGGGGATAACGGCACAGGGAAAAGCACGCTTATGCGGGCTTTGCTGGGATTAAAGAAAGTCAATGCCGGAACGATTGTCTTTCAAAATGGATTAAAACAGAACCAGCTGGGATATTTGGCGCAGCAGACCGAGGTGCAGAAGGAGTTTCCGGCTTCGGTGTGGGAGGTTGTACTTTCCGGGTGTTTAAATCGAAAGGGAATCGTTCCGATTTATACTGCTGCGGAGAAAATGCGGGCGATGCAAGCGCTGGAAACACTGGAGATTTTAGGACTGAAATCCAAGTGTTATCGAGAGCTTTCCGGGGGTCAGCAACAGCGTGTGCTGCTTGCACGCGCTCTCTGTGCGGCGGAAAAGGCCCTGCTCTTGGACGAGCCTACCACCGGGCTGGATCCCAAAATGACGACGGAATTTTTTGCTTTGATAGAGAGGTTAAACCGGGATGAGGGCGTGACCGTTATTATGGTTACGCATGATACCCACTGTGCGGTCAAATACGCCGAACATATTTTGCATTTGACCGAGCAGGCATATTTTTTTGGAACAAAGGATGAATATCTTAGTTCTGAACTTGGAAAAAGATACATAGGAGGCCATCGCCATGATTGAATTGCTCCGACAAATGTTTTCGTATACATTTATTCTCAGGGCGCTGCTTGTGGGAGGCGTCGTGGCGCTCTGTGCCTCTTTGCTAGGTGTAAGTTTGGTTTTAAAAAGGTATTCGATGATTGGCGACGGTCTGTCCCATGTAGGCTTTGGCGCTTTGGCGATTGCCACGGCAATGAATTGGGCACCCTTGGAGGTGACCATTCCTGTGGTGGTTGCGGCGGCGTTTCTGCTACTAAGAATGAGCGAAAACAGCAAAATAAAAGGAGATGCGGCCATTGCCATGATTTCTACCGGTGCATTGGCAATAGGAATTTTAGTCGCATCCAAGTCCACCGGTATGAATACGGATATCTATAATTATTTGTTCGGCAGTATTCTGGCAATGAGTGGCACGGATGTGTGGCTCAGTCTGATCTTGTCTCTGGCGGTTCTCTTGCTGTTTGTGATATTCTATAATCGGATTTTTGCAATTACTTTTGATGAGAATTTCGCCAAGGCAACCGGACTCCGGGCAGGAATTTATAATATGCTGCTTGCTTTTTTGACAGCTGTCACGATTGTGCTTGGAATGAGAATGATGGGAGCACTGCTGATTTCCAGCTTGATTATTTTCCCGGCATTGACGTCCATGCGGCTTTGTAAGAGCTTTCGCAGTGTGACGGTTTGTTCGGCAG